>CAMLNE010000075.1 GCA_946481265.1 uncultured Panacagrimonas sp.
GGCGGAGCAGACGCTGCGGGAGGCGGAGCTCCGCAGGCTGCGCGCCGCGGTGACGAATGCCATCGCACGCAGTCCGGTGACCTGCACGAGGCGATGAAGGCCTTGCTGCCCAACGCGCTGTTCATCGGTTTCACCGGCACTCCGCTGCTCAAGGCGGACAAGCAGAAGAGCATCGAGGTCTTCGGGCGCTACATCCACACCTACAAGTTCGACCAGGCGGTGCGCGAAGGCGTCGTGCTGGACCTGCGCTACGAGGCGCGGGACATCGAGCAGGCCATCACCTCGCAGCAGAAGATCGACAGCTGGTTCGAGGCCAAAACCAAGGGCCTCACGGACCTGGCGCGGGCGCAGCTCAAGCAGAAGTGGGGGACGATGCAGCGCGTGCTGTCCAGCCGGTCGCGGCTGGAGCAGATCGTGGGCGACGTCCTGATCGACATGAACACGAAGCCGCGGCTGATGGAGGGCCACGGCAACGCGATGCTCGTCGCCGGCAGCATCTACGAGGCGTGCAAGTTCTTCGAGCTGTTCGCCAGGACCGAACTCAAGGGCAAGTGCGCCATCGTCACCAGCTATTCGCCGTCGGTCGCCGATACCAAGGGCGAGACCACGGGCGAGGGCGAGACCGACACTCTGATCAAGTACGAGATCTACCGGCAGATGCTCGCCGCCTGGTTCGACGAGGCGCCCGAAACCGTCATTCACAAGGCGGAAAAATTCGAGCAGGAGGTCAAGAAGCAATTCATCGATCAGCCGGGCCAGATGAAGCTGCTGATCGTCGTGGACAAGCTGCTGACGGGCTTCGATGCACCGTCGGCGACCTATCTCTACATCGACAAGAAGATGGAGAACCACGGCCTGTTCCAGGCCATCTGCCGCGTGAACCGCCTGGACGGGGACAGCAAGGACTACGGCTACATCGTCGACTACAAGGACCTGTTCAAGTCGCTCGAGGGTGCGGTGTCCGACTACACCAGCGGCGCGCTCGACGGGTTCGACAAGGAAGACGTCAAGGGCCTGCTCGAGAACCGCCTGGCGAAGGCCGCGGAAGATCTCGAGGACGCGCGAGAGGCGATGCGTGCGCTGCTCGAGCCGGTCGAGCCCCCTTGCGACACCGCCGCCCACCTTCGCTACTTCTGCGCCGAGGAGTCGGGAAACGCGGCCCAGCTCAAGGACAACGAGCCCAGGCGCCTGAAGCTGTACAAGCTGAGCGCGGCGCTGATCCGTACCTTCGCGAACCTGGCGAGCGAGCTCGCCCAAGCCGGCTACGACGATCGCGCGATCGCCACGATCAAGGCGGAGGTGGACCGCGCCACCAAGGTCCGGGATGAAGTGAAGCTGGCCAGCGGCGATTACATCGACCTCAAGGCCTACGAGCCGGCGATGCGGCACCTGATCGACACCTACATCCGTGCCGAGGAGAGCGAAAAGATCTCGGCGTTCGACGACATGAGCCTGATCCAGCTGATCGTCGAGCGCGGGCCGGAGGCGGTGAACCAGCTGCCGAAGGGGATCCGGCAGAACGAGGGCGCGGTCGCCGAGACCATCGAGAACAACGTCCGCAGGCTGATCATCGACGAGTCGCCGATCAACCCGGCGTACTACGAAAAGATGTCGAAGCTGCTGGATGCGCTGATCGCGCAGCGGCGCGAGGGGGCGCTGAGCTACAAGGAGTACCTGGAGAAGATCGCGGCGCTGACGAAGCAGGCGACGATGCCGGGTGGCACGGCATCCGCGTATCCGGCGGAGCTCGGAACGCCTGCCAGGCGCGCGCTGTACGACAACCTCGGCAAGGACGCGGCGTTGGCGCTGAAAGTCGACGCGGCGGTGCTCTACAGCCGGATGGACGACTGGCGCGGCAATACGCTGAAGACCAGGAAAGTCCGAGGGGCGATCCGCGATGTATTGAGCGCGAAGCTGGCGTCCGTCGCGCCGGTCGCCGAGGCGGGCGCCGGACCTGCGCCGCCGTTCGATCTCGAAATGGAAACCGACCGGATCCTCGAACTGGTGAAGCACCAGCATGAGTATTGAGAAGACCCGCCGGCTCACCGTCGGCGGCGTCACGGTCGAGGTGGTTCGCAAGGACATCAAGAACCTGCACCTGGGCGTCTACCCGCCCCATGGCCGGGTCCGGGTCGCCGCGCCGCTGCGCGTGAAGGACGAAAACATCCGGCTCGCCGTTATCGACAAGCTCGGCTGGATCAAACGTCAGCGGGCCGGCTTCGAGGCGCAGCCCCGGCAGAGCCAGCGCGAGATGGTCAACGGCGAGAGCCACTACTTCCTGGGCCGTCGATACCGCCTGCGCGTCCATGAGCGCGAGGCGCCCGCGGAGGTTTCGCTGCGAGGCATCGCGAGCCTCGATCTGTTCGTCCGGCCCGGAAGCACGCAGGCGCAGCGCGAGGAGGTGCTGCGACGCTGGTATCGGCAGCAGCTCCGCGCGCGCGCGGAGGTTCTGGTCGCCAAGTGGCAGTCGCGGCTCGGCGTCCAGGCTCAGGCCTGCGGCATCAGGAAGATGAAGACGAAGTGGGGCAGCTGCACCCCCGGCAAGGGACGCATCTGGCTGAACCTGGAGCTGGCGAAAAAGTCGCCCGCCTGTATCGAGTACGTGGTCGTGCACGAACTGCTGCACCTGAGGCTGTGCCGCCACGATGAAGCGTTCGTGCGGCAGATGGATCGGCACGTGCCCAACTGGCGACAGCTGCGGACCGAACTCAATCGTGCGCCGCTCGCGCATGACGAGTGGTAGCGGCTAGGCGAAAAAGCGAAAAACGAAAAAGGGGCCAGGCTCGAATTATTAAATCGAGCCTGGCCCCTTTTCCCACTTTTCCCCTTTTCCCAAATCGAGCCTGGCCCCTTTCCCCCGCCCCATTCCCCCCCTTTTCCCCGAGCCTGGCCCCTGGTCCACTTTCCGACTGCGCACGGAACTGAATCTGGGGCCAATGCGCGCGTCCGGAGCCAGGCACGAAGGACCACCGCGAGTAGCGGTTTGCCGGGAACGATGGACGCGGCGGACGGCCTTACGACGACTGGCCGAGCACCCAGGCGGCGACCGTCGGCACCACCAGTTCCGGTCGCCGGGCCCAGGAGAAGTGGTCGAGGTCCACGCCGCCGCTGTCGGCGGCGCTCCAGCGTAGCCGCGTGCGCGGGCAGTTCGGCAGTTTGTCCAGGAGCCGGTTCGTGCTGGCGGCCGGTGCCAGCGCGTCGCCCTCGAAGCCCAGGCCGAGCACCGGCTTGTGCAGGGCGGCCATCGCCGCCTCGTAGTCGAAGCCCGAGCCCGCCACGCGGTAGCGGCCGCTGCGTGCCGTGGCCGCCCAGTCGCGCACGACCCCACGCGCCTCCTGGCCGCCGAAGCCGAGGCGGCGGCCGGGAAAGTGGCCGAGCAGGCGGCTGATCACCGCGGCGCCCTGGGTGAGGGCCAGGATGCGCAGGCCGCCCGCCCCCTTCCAGCCGCGGAAGTGCACGTTGCCGCTGGCGATCAGCACCAGTCCGCGCACCGATGCCGGTTCGCGCGCCGCGTGCAGCACGGCGAGCTGTCCACCCAGGCTGTGCCCGCCGATCCAGGCCGGTGCCTGCGGCAGGCGCTCGCGCAGCACGCGCAGGGCGCAGGGAAAGTCGTCCTCGACCAGCTGGCGGTAGCCGAAGTCGACCGCGCGCGAAGCACGCAGCGAGCTGCTGTCGATGCCGCGCCAGTCGAAGCAGCCGAAGCTCACGCCGGCCTGGGCCATCGCCGCACCGAGGCCGGTGTAGAAGCGTGCGCGGGTTCCCATCGCCGGCATGAACATCAGCAGCGGCGCGGTGGCGGCGCTGGCCACGTGCAGGGTGCCGCCGAAGCGATGCCCGTCGCCGGCGCTGACCTCGAGGGCCTGCGCCGTCACGGTGCGCCGCTGGCGTCCGCCGCCGCCCGGACCACCGCGCGTGCCTTGTTCATGGTTTCGTCCCACTCGGACTGCGGCACCGAGTCGGCGACCACCCCGCAGCCGGCCTGCACGTGCAGCTGGCCGTCCTTGACCACCGCGGTGCGGATGGCGATGGCCGTGTCCATGTTGCCGTCCCAGCCCAGGTAGCCGATCGCGCCGCCGTAGATGCCGCGCTTGACCGGCTCGAGCTCGTCGATGATCTCCATCGCGCGCACCTTGGGCGCGCCGCTGAGCGTGCCGGCGGGAAAGGTCGCGGCCAGCGCCGCCAGCGCATCGAGGCCCGGCTTGAGCCGGCCGGTGACATTGCTGACGATGTGCATCACGTGGCTGTAGCGCTCGACCACCATCTTCTCGGTGAGCTTGACGCTGCCCACCTCGGCGACGCGGCCGACGTCGTTGCGGCCGAGGTCGATCAGCATCAGGTGCTCGGCCAGCTCCTTGGGATCGGCAAGCAGCTCGGCTTCCAGCGCCTGGTCCTCCTCGGGCGTCCTGCCGCGCACGCGCGTGCCCGCGATCGGTCGCACCGTGACCTCACCGTTCTCGACGCGCACCAGGATCTCCGGCGAGGAGCCGACCACGTGGTGGTCGTCCAGGTGCAGGCAGTACAGGTAGGGCGAGGGGTTGAGGCGGCGCAGGGCGCGGTACAGCTCGACCGGCTCGGCGGTGAACGGTGCGCTCAGGCGCTGCGAAGGCACCACCTGCATGACATCGCCGGCGGCGATGTACTCCTTGATGCGCGCCACGCCCTGCTTGAATTTCTGCTCGCCGAAGCTGGAGACGAATTCAGGCGTGGCCGCCGGCGCGGTCGGCGCGACGGGCCGTACCGGCGGCACCTCGGCGAGCTGCGCCTGGATGGCGTCCAGCCGCTGCCGCGCGCGCGCCACGTCGGCGCTGGACGCCGGATCGGCGTGCACCACCAGGATCAGCGTGGCGCGCTGCGAATCGAACACCACCAGCTCGTCGGACTGCATGAGCAGGATGTCCGGCGTGTCCAGCGGGTCCGGCAGCTCGACACCCTGCAGCCGCGGCTCGAAGTAGCGCACGCAGTCGTATCCGAAATAGCCGACATAGCCGCCCGAGAAGCGCGGCAGCGCCGGATTGGGCTCGACGCGGATGCGCGAGGTGTGCGAACGCAGCCAGCCCATCGGGTCGGTGGACTCGACGTTGAGCACCGCCTTGCCGTCGACCTCGACGCAGACCTGGTTGCCGCGGATGCGCAGCACCTCGCGCGCGGGCAGGCCGATGAAGGAATAACGGCCCCAGCGCTCGCCGCCGTGCATCGACTCCAGCAGGTAGGAGTACGGGCGGTTGCCGAGGGCGAGGTAGGTGGCGACCGGCGTCAGCAGGTCGCCGGGGAGTTCGCGCGTGAGCGCGACGCGGTTGTATTCAGTCATGGGAGACGGGAGAAGGGAAAAGGGGGACGGCACAGCAGCGGACAGCGATGGAAGACCATCGCCACCAGCGCATCGCCTGCGTCTCCCGTCTCACGACCCTCGTCTCCCGGCTGCTCACGCCAGCGCGATCTGTTCGCGCATCGCGACGATTGTAGCCGCGTAGTCCCCGGCGCCGAAAATCGCCGAGCCGGCGACGAAGGTGTCGGCACCGGCCGCCGCGATGGCGCGGATGTTGTCGGTCTTCACGCCGCCGTCGATCTCCAGGCGCACCTTGCGTCCGGTCTGGGCGTGGTGCCGGTCCAGCAGGGCGCGCGCCTCGGCCAGCTTGCCGAGCGCCGAGGGCAGGAAGGACTGCCCACCGAAACCGGGGTTGACCGACATCAGCAGCACCACGTCGACCTTGTCGAGCACGTAGTGCAGCGCGTCGAGCGAACTCGCGGGATTGAACACCAGGCCGGCCTGGCAGCCGGCATCGCGGATCGCCTGCAGCGAGCGGTCGACGTGGCGGGTCGCCTCGGGATGGAAGGTGATGACGTTGGCACCGGCCTTGGCGAAGGACTGCGCGAGCGCATCGACCGGCTCGATCATCAGGTGGACGTCGATGGTCGCCTGGATGCCGTACTTCCTGAGGGCCTCGCAGATGGCCGGACCGAAGGTCAGGTTCGGCACGTAATGGTTGTCCATCACGTCGAAGTGGATCCAGTCGGCGCCGGCGGCGACGACACGGGAGACGTCCTCGCCGAGCCGTGCAAGGTCGGCCGAGAGGATCGAAGGAGCGATGAGCGGAGCAAGCGCGGAGCGGGACATGCGGGAAGTCTGAAGCCTGGCCGGGCCCGCCTCAAGCCGATGCACCGTGCCGCGCCGACCGGCCGGCTATTGACGGCGATGCACGCGTGGCAGCCAATAACGACCCCTTTTGCCGTTGCGAGACCGCCATGATCCCGTTCCAGCTCAAGGTGAGCTTCTTCAAGGTCTGGCAGTTCATCCTGAAATGGTCGACCCGGCTGCTCACCTTCCGCACGCCCGAGCTGTTCAACGGCCCCGGCTCCTCGCTGCAGCTGTGCGATCACATCGCCAACCGGACCGGCGTGCGCAACCTGCTGATCGTCACCGACGGCATGCTGGTGAAGATCGGCCTGCTCGAGCCGATGCAGGCGCGGCTCACCGAGCTGGGGCTGCGTTACGTGGTCTATGACGGCGTGATGCCCAACCCCACCATCGAACAGATCGAGGCCGGCCTGGCGGTGCTGCGCCGCGAGGGCTGCACGGCGATCCTGGCGATCGGCGGCGGCTCGTCGATCGATGCGGCCAAGGTGATCGCCGCGCGCGCCACCAACCCGCACCGGATCACCTGGATGGCCGGGCTGCTGCGCGTGTTCTTCAAGCCGATGCCGCTGTACGCGGTGCCGACCACCGCCGGTACCGGCTCGGAGGTGACCATCGCCGCCGTCGTGTCGGATCCGTCCACCACGCGCAAGTTCGCGATCATGGATCCCAAGCTGGTGCCGGTGGGCGCCGCGCTGGACGGCGCGCTGATGACCGGCCTGCCGCCGCAGATCACCTCGGCCACCGGCATGGACGCGCTGACCCACGCGGTGGAGGCGTATATCTCGCGCAATGCCACCGCCGAGACCGATGCCGAGGCGCTGGAAGCCACGCGCCTGATCATGCAGAACCTGCACGAGGCGGTGAAGAACGGCGGCAACGTGCAGGCGCGACAGAACATGGCGCTGGCCTCGTTCAAGGCCGGCGTGGCCTTCACCACCGCGGGCGTCGGCTATGTGCACGCCATCGCGCACAACTTCGGCGCCTATTACCACCTGCCGCATGGCCTGGCCAACGCCATCATCCTGCCGCGCGTGCTGGATTTCTCGAAGTTCGAATGCGCCGCGCGCCTGGCCCGGCTCGCCGAGGTCAGCGGCCTCAAGCGCGGCAGCGAGAGCGACACCGAACTCGCCGATGCCTTCATCGCCCACGTGCGCGCCCTCAACGCCGAGTTCGGTATCCCGACCCAGGTCGAAAAGCTCAGGGAATCCGACATCCCCGCCATCGCCGACAAGGCACTGAGCGAGGCCAACTGGTTCTACGCGGTGCCGCGCTACATGGACAAGCCCGACTGCGAGGCCTTCATCCGCCAGATGCTGCCGCAGGCGGCCTGATCCACGTCGCCCGCGCGCACTGCGCGGCGCTTCCTCGACGACAGGCGGGCCGGCCCGGACCCGGTCCGGCCCGCGCCGCGCCACCACGACACCGACCATGACGTCCTCGCGATCCGAGTACCCGAATATCCGCGGCCTGCGCTACCACGTGCGGCGCTGGGGCGCGCCCGACGCGCCGATGCTGTTCCTGTGCCACGGCTGGATGGACGTCTCCGCCACCTTCGCCCCGGTCGCCGAGCGCCTGGCGTCGCGCCTGCAGGTGCTGGCCCCCGACTGGCGCGGCTTCGGCCAGACCGAGTGGCCGCAGGACGGCTACTGGTTTGCCGACTACGTGGCCGACCTCGACGCGCTGGCGGACCACTATTCGCCCGACCAGCCGATCCGGCTCGCCGGACACAGCATGGGCGCCACCGCCGTCTGCCACTTCGCCGGGCTGCGGCCCGAGCGCGTCGCACGCCTCGCCGTGCTGGACGGACTGGCGCTGCCCGAGGGCGATCCGGCGCTGATCGTGGGCAGCTACCGGCGCTGGCTGGAGGCGGTGAAGGCGCAGCCGCAGGCGCCCACCTACCGCTCGTTCGAGGACCTGGCCAGCCGCGTGCAGAAGCGCCACCCGCACCTGGACGCCGAGCGCTGCCTGTTCATCGCGCATTGCTGGGGCCGGGTCGGGGACGATGGCCTGATCCGCCTGCAGGCCGACCCCCGCCACCTGCTCAACATGCCGCGCACCTACCGGCAGGCGGAATCCGACGCGATCTGGGCCGGCGTCAGCGCACCCACCCTGTTCATCGACGGCGGCGCCTCGGTATTTCGCAAGACCCTGCCGGCCGGCGAACATGAACGGCGCCGTGCGCTGTTCCGCGACCGCCGCGAAATCCAGATCGAAAACGTGGGCCACATGCTGCACTTCGAGGCGCCGGAAGCCCTGGCCGAGCGGCTGGCCGCGTTCTTCGCGGGCTGAAGTCGCGCGACAACCCGCGTATCGTGCGCGGCCCCGCCGCGCTGGATGCCGAGTCCGCCCATGCCCCGCCAATCGCGTTACGACGACGCTGCCGAAGCCTACGACGGGCCGAGCAAGACGCGGCAGAAGCAGGTCTCGCACGAGATGCAGGACCTGGGCGAGGCGCTGCTCAAGCTGTCCGCTGCCCAGCTCGACGGCATCGGCATGGACGAGCGCCTGCGCCTGGCGCTGCGCGAGCATGGCCGCATGCCCACGCGCGAGGCGAAGCGGCGGCACATGCAGTTCATCGGCAAGCTGATCCGCGAAGGCGGTTCCGAGCCGCTGCTGCGCGCCGCGCTGCAGGCCATCCGTGCCGGCGAGGCGCGCCTGCTGGCCGAGGCCGAGCGCTGGCGCGACCGCCTGCTGGCCGACGACGCGGCGCTCACCGAGTGGGTCCAGGATCATCCGGACTGCGAGATCCAGCCGCTGCGCACCTTGCTGCGCAATGCGCGCCGCGAAGTCGCCAGGACGCAGGAGGCGCAGGCTGCCGGCGTGGCTGCGGCCGGCGGCACCCATGCCTATCGCGACCTGTTCCAGGTGCTGCGCGCGTCGCTGAAATCGTCCCTGGCCGGGTCGCCGGCGCCGCCGGATCCGGAATAGCGCCATGCAGATCGCGCTGGCCCCGATGGAGGGCCTGGTCGACGACATCCTGCGCGACGTCCTCACGCGCGTGGGCGGCATCGACTGGTGCGTCACCGAATTCATCCGGGTCAGCCAGCAGCTGCTGCCGGCGCGCTGCTTCCTCGGGCTTGCACCCGAGCTCGCGCACGGCGCGCGCACCCGCGCCGGTACGCCGATGCGCGTGCAGCTGCTGGGCTCCGATCCGGCCTGCCTGGCCGACAACGCGGCGCGCGCGGTCAAGCTTGGTGCGCCGGTGATCGACCTCAACTTCGGCTGTCCGGCCAAGACCGTGAACCGCTCGCGCGGCGGCGCGGTGCTGCTCAAGGAGCCCGAGCTGCTCCATCGCATCCTGCGCGAGGTACGCCGCACCCTGCCGCCGACGGTTCCGCTGACCGCGAAGATGCGCCTGGGCTACGAACACACCGACCTGGCCCTCGACTGCGCGCGGGCGCTGGCCGACGGCGGTGCCGCGCAGATCGTCGTGCACGCGCGCACCAAGACCGATGGCTATCGCCCGCCCGCGCACTGGGAATGGATCGCGCGCGTGCGCGACGCGGTGCCGGTGCCGGTGTTCGCCAACGGCGAGGTGTGGAGCGTCGAGGACTGGCGGCGCTGTCGCGAGGTGAGCGGCGTCGAGGACCTCATGCTCGGCCGCGGGCTGGTGGCGCGTCCGGATCTCGCGCGGCAGATCGCCGCGGCGCGTCGCGGCGAGTCGATCGAGCCGATGCGCTGGCAGGATCTCGTGCCCTTCGTGCAGGACTTCTGGGCGCAGGTGCGCGCCAAGCTGCCGGACAAGCAGGCGCCCGGGCGGCTCAAGCAGTGGCTGTGCTGGCTGCGCCAGACCTATGCACCGGCCGACGCGCTCTTCGCCGCGGTGCGCACCGAGACGGACTGCGGGCGGCTCGACGCGCTGATCGCGGGCCTGTCGCAGCGCCATTGATCGACGCCGCAGGCTGCACCCTGCGTCAGAATCCCTGCATGGCCGCCCCTCTCCTCGCCACCCGCATCGACGCGCTCTACACCGGCCGCGTGCAGCTGATGCCGGGGGACAGTCGCAGCACCGGCATCTTCAAGCACCCGGTGGCGGGGCCGCTGCAGCTTTCGCTGGAAGGTCTCGAGGGCGACGAGCAGGCCGATCGGCGCGTGCACGGCGGCCCCGGCAAGGCGCTGCATCACTACGCGGTGGGCAACTACGCGCGGCTGGCCCAGCGCTACCCGGAGCTGGCGGCGGCCTTCGTGCCCGGCGCCCTGGGCGAGAACCTGTCGACGCCCGGGCTCGACGAAAGCACCGTCTGCATCGGCGATGTGTTCGCGCTGGGCAGCGCCCGCGTGCAGCTCAACCAGCCGCGCCGTCCCTGCTGGAAGATCGATGCGCGCTTCGGCCGGCAAGGCATCGCGGCCTTCGTCGAGGCGCAGGGCCTGACGGGCTGGTACTACCGCGTGCTCGAGCCGGGTCGCGTCGCGGTCGGCGACGACGTGGTCCTGCTCGAGCGCGCGCCCGGCGCACCGACCCTGCAACGCTTCCACGCGCTGGTGCACGCGCACCGGCCGCGCCCCGCCGACCTGCTGGAAATCGCCGACCTGCCCGCCCTGGACGCCGCCTGGGCCGAGCGCTTGCGCGCACGTGCGCTGTGGCTGCACCACAACGGGCTGCTGGCCGAGGAGTCGTGAAGCTGCCCGACTACCCGGTCCGCGAGGCGATTCCCGCGCTGCAGGACGCACTCGCACAGGCCGGTCGCGCGGTGCTCGCGGCGCCGCCGGGTTCGGGCAAGACGACCGTGGTGCCGCTGGCCCTGCTCGACGCGCCCTGGCTGGCCGGGCTGCGCATCGTGATGCTCGAGCCGCGCCGCGTGGCGGCGCGCGCCTCGGCCGCGCGCATGGCGCAGCTGCTCGGCCAGGCGGTCGGCGAGACGGTCGGCTACCAGGTGCGCTTCGATCGCCGCGTGTCGGCGGCCACGCGCATCGAGGTCGTCACCGAGGGGCTGCTGACGCGGCGCCTGCAGGCCGACCCCGAGCTGCCGGGCACCGGGCTGGTGATCTTCGACGAGTTCCACGAGCGCAGCCTGGACGCCGACCTGGCGCTGGCGCTGACCCTGGATGCGCGCGCCACCCTGCGACCCGATCTTCGCGTGCTGGTGATGTCGGCCACGCTCGACACGGCGCGGGTCGCGGCCCTGCTCGACGGCGCGCCGATCGTCGAGGCGGGCGGGCGCATGTTCCCGGTCGACCTGCGCTACCTGGGCCAGAAGCCCGACACGCGCATCGACGAGGCCGTGGCCGGCGGCGTGCTGCGCGCCCTGGCCGACACGCGCGGCGACGTGCTGGCCTTCCTGCCGGGCGCGCGCGAGATCCGCGCCGCGCAGCGCCGGCTCGAGGCGCACCCGGCGGCGCGCGATCTCGCCATCCGGCCGCTGTACGGCGAACTGCCCGCCGCCGAGCAGGACCTGGCCCTGGCGCTCGACGCGCAGGGCCGGCGCAAGGTGATCCTGGCCACCAACCTGGCGCAGACCAGCCTGACGGTCGAAGGCGTCGAGGCGGTGGTCGACGGCGGCTGGGTGCGCGCGGCGCGCTTCGATCCCGGCGCCGGCGCCAACCGGCTCGACACCCTGCGCGTCTCGCGCGCCGCGGCCGAGCAGCGCGCCGGGCGCGCGGGGCGCCTGCGCCCGGGCGTCGCCTATCGCCTGTGGAGCCAGGACCAGCAGGGCGCGCTGGCGGCGCACGACACGCCCGAGATCCTCGCCGCCGACCTGACCCGCTTCGCGCTCGAACTCGCCGCCTGGGGCGTGCGCGACCCGGAATCGCTGGCGCTGCTGGACCGGCCGGCGGCCGCGAACTGGAGCCAGGCGCGCGAGGTACTCGCTGCGATCGGCGCCATCGACGCGCAGGGCCGCATCAGCGCGCACGGGCGCCAGATCGCGCGTCTGCCGGCGCCGCCGCGCATCGCCCACCTGATGCTGGTGGCCCGCGATCGCGGGCTGGGCACGGCCGGGGCCTGGCTGGCTGCCGCGCTCGACGAGCGCGAACCGGGCGGCTCCAGCGACCTGGTCGAGCGCGTGCGGCGCCTGCGCGCGGGCAGCGCGGAGCCGGCGCAGCGCCGGCGCGTGGAAAACGCCGTGCGCCAGTTCCTGCGCCTGCTCGGCGCGGATGCACGGTCGTCCGGTACGCACGCGCCAGGGGATGACGACGAGGATCTGGCCTCGCTGGTGGCGGTGGCGTTTCCCGAGCGCCTCGCGCGCCGCCGGGACGGCCTGCGCGAGCGCGCGACGGGCGGGCCGCCCGGCGCCCGCGAGGTCGCCTACCTGTGTGTCGACGGCGGCGAGGCGCGCCTGCCGGAGGCCGATCCGCTGGCCCGCGCCGACTGGCTCGCCGTCGCGCACTGGGATCCGGGGGCCTCGCGGCGCATCCGCCTGGCCGCCGCGCTGGACGGGTCGGCGGTGCGCGCCCTGCACGTGCAGCGCGGCACCACACAGCGCGAGGTGCGCTGGGACGCGCAGCAGGAAATCGTGATCGCCGAGGAGCAGCAGCGGCTGGGCGCCATCGTGCTCTCGGCGCGCCGCATCGCGGATCCCGGCGAGGCGGCGCGGGCGGCGATGATCGCGGGCATCCGCCGCCTCGGCCTGGATTGCCTGCCCTGGGACGAGACCCTGCGCCAGTGGCAGGCGCGCGTGCTCAGCCTGCGCCACTGGCAGCCGGAAGCGGGCTGGCCGGACGTGTCGGACGACACCCTGCTGGCCACGCTGGAGGACTGGCTGGCGCCCTGGCTGGACGGCGTCACCCGGCGCGCGCACCTGGCGTCGCTGCGCCTGGCGGACATCTTCAACGCGATGCTCGACCACGCCGCGCAGCAGCGGCTGGCGCGCCTGGCGCCGACGCATCTGGCGGTGCCGTCCGGCCAGCGCCGCGCATTGCACTACGCGCCGCCGGCCAATCCCACCCTCGAAGTGAAGCTGCAGGAGATGTTCGGCTGCGCGCAGACCCCGACCGTGTGCGAGGGACGCATCCCCGTCCTGCTGCACCTGCTGTCGCCGGCGCAACGCCCGGTGGCGGTGACGCAGGACCTCGCCGGGTTCTGGGAGCGCGGCTACCTGGACGTGCGCAAGGATCTGCGCGGGCGCTATCCGCGCCATCCCTGGCCGGACGATCCGCGCGCCGCGCAGGCCACCCATCGCGCCAAGCCGCGCGGCACCTGAGCGTGGTGCTCGCCACGCGCCGCGATTCTTTCGGCACCGGGCCGAATATCATCCCGCGCATGTCCCTTCTCCTTCTTCGTCCATGAGTGCTGCCCATCTGCGCGGTGCCGTTCGCAGCCTGCGCGCCGGCGGCGTCGTCGCCTATCCGACCGAGGCGGTGTGGGGGCTGGGGGCCGATCCCTGGAACGAGCGCGCCTGCGAGCGCCTGCTGGCCATCAAGCACCGCTCCTGGGAGCAGGGCCTGATCCTGGTCGCGGCGGACGCCGAGCAACTCGCGCCGTTCGTCGACGTGCCCTCCAACGC
>CAMLNE010000076.1 GCA_946481265.1 uncultured Panacagrimonas sp.
TGTGCACGCAAGGTTCGGGATGCCCTTTTCTCGCGCCTGCCGCATGGCGCCTTCCCCTCTTTCGGCATGCCACGGCGATTCGCTTGGTCGCCAAGCGCGGGCGTACGCAAAGCGGCGCTCTGCACACCCCGGCAGGCGGCGCAAACCGGCCGGCGATTACGCCTTCGTCGCCAGCTTCGAGCCCAGGAACCGGCCGATCGCCTCCAGCACCTCGCAGCTTCGCGGGATGGCGCCCGACATCCAGAACGTGCCGTGGATCAGGCCGTCGAGGGAAACATGCTCGGCATCGTTGCCGGCTTCCCTGAGCGCGCGGAAATATTCGATGGCCTCGTCGCTGGACGGATCGTATTCGGCGGTGAGGATCAGGGCGGGGGCCAGGCCTGACAGCTTCGGCGTGTTGAGCGGAGAGGCGAGCGGGCTTTCGATGTCGGAAGGCTTGGCCAGGTAGTGGTCCCAGAACCAGTCCACCGCCGCGCGGGTGATCAGGTAACCCTCGGCGTAGCGTGTCTTGGACTCGCCGCGGCAGCGACGGTCGATCACCGGGTAGATCAGGATCTGCGCAGCCAGCGGCAGACCGGCATCACGGGCGCGGATCGCGGTGATGGCCGCCAGGTTTCCGCCCGCGCTGTCACCGACGACGGCGACGCGCCGGGGGTCGATGCCCAGTCGTCCAGCGTTGGCGTGCAGCCATTCGAGCGCGGCGAAGACCTGGTTCACCTGCGTGGGAAAGCGTGCCTCGGGCGCCAGCGTGTAGCTGGTGGCCACCACGGTGGCGCCGGTTTCGTTGGCCATTGCCCGCACCGGTTCGTCACAGACGCCCAGGTGCCCCCCCACCCAGCCGCCGCCATGCGTGTAGAGGATGGCCGAGCCGTTCGCGTTGTGCGGCGTGTAGACGCGCAGCGGCACGCCGTCGAGCTCGAGGTCCTCGACGCTCCTGACCTCCTCGGGCGTGTTCTGCAGCTGCGGGAAGGTCTCGATCACGTCGCGCGCCTGCGCGACGGTGAGCTGCTCGAATGACTTCACCCCCTGGTTCTGCAGGGTGGTCAGGATGAACTGGGCGGTGGGATCGAGGGCCATGCGTCGTCTCGCGATAAAGGCAGGTGGAACCACGGATGAGGCATTGCAGCACATCGCCGGCCCGGCCGACTGTCTCGAATCGAGACAGTCGGGTGCACCCGCGCGCGGCTAGACTCGGCCGGCAACAGATCCGGTGGCCCGTCGAGGCCGAAGTCCCCACGTCATCCGGCAGGAGAAGAGCATGAGCACGACGGCGAGATTCGCGGCGATCGAAGGTGCGGGCGAGCGCAAGGTGCTGGTGCTGCATGGCTGGGCCCTGGACAGCGGCGTATGGCTCGCCTCGCGCGCACGCAGCAACACGCGGGATTTCACCTGGGCCTATTTCGATTTTCCCGCCTACGGCGTGAACCGTGCACTGCCGCCGGCGCAGGGGATCGACGGCATGGCGAAGGCCGCGCTGGCGGCGGTGGACGAGCTGGGCTGGACCTCGTTCGCCGTGCTCGGTCACTCGATGGGTGGCGCCACCGCGATGCGCGTGGCAACCCTGCGGCCGAAGAGCGTCACCGCGGTGGTGGCAGTCACGCCGGTGTCGCCCGGCGGCACGCCGCTGGACGCGGCGAGCTTCGCCGCCTTCGACGGCGCCTGGGCAGATCCGGCGGCCGCCATCAAGGGCAATCTCTCGCCCGGCATGCAGGCCGAGGATCTCGAGCGCCTGGTCGATCGCAATCGGGCCTCGATGGACCGTCCGACCTGGACCGCCTACCTGAAGAACTGGACCTCGCCCGATTTCATGGCGGATCTGGCCGCATACACCGGCCCGGTCACGCTGCTCTACGGACAGACCGATCCCTTCGTGACCGCCGCCTACCTGCAGCCGACCCTCGACCGGCTGCCGCGCGGCCGGCTGGTGCCCATCGCCGATGCCGGCCACTACCCCATGATCGAGGCCACCGCTGCCTCGCAGCTCGCGTTCGAGGCGGCGTTGCGCGGCTGAGGCCCGCGGCCGGGACAAGGTCCCGACGAGCGTCCGGACGAGGGTCCGGCGCAGCTCCCTCGACGAGGGAAGGCGCCGCCGGACGCCTCCGGACGCGCCCGCGGGGCGCTTGCGTCACCCCAGGCCATCTTCGCGTCATTCAAGGCCAGGACGCCGGGCGGGTAAGCCGATAGTTTTCGCCCTAATGCCCGTCTGTGCCCCCGACGTGGTCTAGTTCAGCCGGGTGGTCGCCTCATCCGCGAGATGGATATTTCCTACACCGACGAGAATCGATCGCACATCGACGCGCCGCGGGCCGAGGGCCTGCTGCACGCCTTCATGGCGCGCAGCGCCACCGCCGGCGGACCGCTGATGGCGATCTCGCCGCATTACCTGCTCGGCAACTGGGCGGCACAACCCGCGCTGGGCTCGATCGACCTGGCGCGTGCCGCGCGTGCGGCGCAGTCGGGCAGCGCGGAGCTGGGCCTGCTCACGGTGTTCGATGGCGCCGATCCGGGCTATCTGATCGAGTGGCCTGCCGGTGGAAGCCGCGGGGCCTCGGCCGCTGGTTCGCGTTGCCCTGCGGATGCCTTCGATCACGTCCTGCCGGGGTGCAGCGCGTCGATCGTCGCCACCCGTCGCAACGCCGTGCGCATCGCGCGCCAGGACGGACACCTGCTGGTGTCGGGTGAAGCGGGCGTCGGCAAGCGGACCTTGGCCGCCAGCCTGCTCGCCTGCAGCGGGCGTCCGGTCGCGATGCTCGATGTATCCGCTCGCGGCAACTGGCTCGATGCACTGGACGCGGCCATCACCGAGGGCCAGTCGATCGCGCTGCTGCACGCCGACGCGATGTCGGACGCGCACATCGGCGCCTGCCTGCACCTGCTCGAGCTCGCCAGCGCGCGCCAGTTGCGCGTGGCGCTCACCGTCACCCCGAACCTTCCAATGCGCCTGCAGGCGCTGGTCGCGCGCCTCGCCTGGCGCCTGTGGATACCGCCGCTGCGCGATCGCCCCGAGGACATCCCGGAGATCATCGCCGCCTGGCCCGCGACGCGACGGGGTCGTCCGCGCCAGGCCAGCGCGGCGACCCTGCGCTGGCTGTGGTCAAGGCCCTGGCCGGGCAATGTGCGCGAACTGATGCAGGCGCTGAACGAGGTCCCCGGCAACGCGGGGAACGCCGGGCGCCCGCCGCCGTCCAAGGAAGGCGCCTGCCGGCCGCCGGGCCAGGAGCCTCGTGCCCTGGTCCAGGCGTTGCAGAAGCGGGCGCTGGTGCAGACGCTGGCACGCTGCGGCGGCAATCGCAGCCGCGCCGCGGTCATGCTCGGGCTTTCGCGCGCGACGCTGTATCGAAAGATGGACCAGTTCGGCATTTCCACGGCGGCGACTCACCGCCGTCCTTCCGTCAGATCTTCAGAATGGTGCAAGACATGAAACACGCTACTTCCCCATCGCAAGGCGACGCCGCTTCCTGTGACGTCGTGGTCGTCGGCGCCGGTTTCGCCGGCCTCTACCAGGTGCACCGCCTGACGCGGGCCGGCTACCGCGTGCGCGCCTTCGAGAAGGCGCCGGGTGTCGGCGGCACCTGGTACTGGAACCGCTATCCGGGCGCGCGCTGCGATATCGAAAGCCTCACCTACTCGTATTCCTTCGACAAGGATCTGCAGCGCGAGTGGAAATGGCCGCAGCGTTATGCCGAGCAGCCCGACCTGCTGCGCTACATCGAGCACGTGGCGGACCGCTTCGATCTGCGCCGGCACTTCACGTTCGACACCACCGTCGAGGCCGCGACCTTCGACGAAACGTCGCGCCGCTGGCGCATCCGCACCTCGGGTGGCGAGGAGATCTCCACGCAGTTCTTCATCATGGCAACCGGCTGCCTGTCGGTTCCGCTGGAGCCGAAGTTCAAGGGCCTGGAAAACTTCCGCGGCGCGCAGTACCGCACCAGCCGCTGGCCGCACGAGGGCGTGGACTTCACCGGCAAGCGCGTCGGCATCATCGGCACCGGCTCCAGCTCGATCCAGTCCTCGCCGCTGATCGCCAGGCAGGCCAAGCACCTGTTCGTCTTCCAGCGCACGCCGCAGTACGCGATCCCGGCCTGGAACCGCGCCCTGACCGAGGAGGAGATGCGCCACGCTCAGGAGACCTACGAGGAAATCCGCCGCCTGGCCGCGCAGTCCGAGGTCGGCATCTCGTACGAGAGCCCGACCATCGGCGCCAAGCAGGCCACTGCCGAAGAACTGCACAAGCAGCTCGAGTTCGCCTGGCAGCGCGGCGGCTACCTGATGCTGGCGGCGTACCCGGACCTGATCACCGACCTGGAATCCAACAAGCTGGTCAGCGACTGGGTCAAGGAGAAGATCCGCGCGCGCATCAAGGATCCGGAGGTCGCCCGCAAGCTGATGCCGGAGTACCCGCTGGGCGCCAAGCGACTGTGCGTGGACACCGACTACTTCGAGACCTTCAATCGCGACAACGTCACGCTCGTGGACCTGCGCGAGTCGGCGCTGGACGGCTTCACGGAGAAGGGCCTGCGCACCGTCGACGGCACCGAGTACGAGCTCGACGCGGTGGTGTTCGCCACCGGGTTCGACGCGATGACCGGCGCACTGCTGGCCGTCGATATCCGCGGCCGCGGTGGCCAGAGCCTGCGTGAGAAGTGGAAGGAGGGCGCGAAGAACTATCTCGGCCTGACGGTCGCCGGCTTCCCGAACATGTTCATGATCACCGGGCCGGGGAGCCCGTCGGTGCTGTACAACATGGTCAACAGCATCGAGCGGAACGTGGACTTCGTGTCCGACACCATCGATCACCTGCGCAAGAACGGCTACGCCAGCATCGAGGCGCGGCCGCGCGAGGAGAGCGCCTGGTCGCGCTACGTGGACTGGATCTCCAAGCAGACGATCTACACCCACGTTAAGTCCTGGTACACCGGTGGCAACGTGTCAGGCAAGCCGGTAGCCTTCATGCCCTATGCCGGCGGCGGTCTGACCTATTTCGAATTCGCCCGCCAGGTGGTGGCCAACGGCTACCGCGGCTTCACCCTGGCGACCTGATCCGCGCCGACGTTTCCACCTCCTTTCCATATTCGTTTCCAGCACAAGAGGAATCATCCATGCCCGCTTATTTGATCGCGTTCGCCAAGGTGAAGAATGCCGGCCGTCTTCCGGAATACTCCACGGCGGCCGGACCCACCGTGGTTGCGGCCGGCGGCACGATCGTGACGCGCGGCAAGGTGCGCACGCTCACCGGCAGCTTCGCCGCGGATGCCTGCCTGGTCGTGAAATTCGCCGATGCGGCCGCCGTCGAGGCCTGGTACCAGTCGCCCGCCTACCAGGCGCTGGTCCCCCTGCGCGACGAAGTGATGGAGCCGAACTTCCTGGTGCTCGAGGAAGCGGGCTGAACACGAGGCGCTTCGGACCCGCAGGTGCGGGCGCTTGTGCCCGGCACCGGCGGACCCGCGCGAGCGGTCGTGTGCGGCAGGCCTGCGTCCTGCTGACCGACCCGTGAACCGGCACGCCACCCTTCCCGGCGCCGGAGCCGCCCTGAACATCGAGTACCAGTGGATCAACCCGGAGCGGGTCAAGGCTCCGCTGCTGGTGTTCCTGCACGAGGGCCTGGGCTCGATCGCCATGTGGCGCGACTTCCCGCGCCAGCTGTGCGCGGCCGGTGGCCTGCGCGGCCTGGTCTATTCACGGCCGGGCTATGGCCAGTCCACGCCGCGCGCAGCGCAGGAGCGCTGGACCCCGCGCTTCATGCACCAGCAGGCGCACGAGGTCCTGCCCCGCTTTCTTGCCACCATCGGGATCGACGCGACACGCGAGCCGGTCTGGCTGTTCGGACACAGCGACGGCGGTTCGATCGCGCTGCTGCATGCCGCCCGCTTTCCGGAACGCGTACGCGGCGCGATCGTGCTCGCCCCGCACCTGTTCGTCGAGGACCTGAGCGTCGACAGCATTGCAAAAGTGCGCGATGTCTACCGCGACACCGACCTGCGCCAGAAGCTGGCGCGTTATCACGCCGACGTCGATTCGGCGTTCTGGGGCTGGAACGACGTCTGGCTGGATCCCGAATTCCGCCAGTGGAACATCGAGGACGAGATCGCGCAGATCACCGGTCCGGTGCTGGCGATCCAGGGCCAGGACGACGAGTACGGCACGATGGCGCAGATCGATCGCATCGCCGCCCGCGTACCGGCAACCGAGCTGCTCAAGCTCGCCGACTGCGGGCATTCACCGCATCGGGATCAGCCAGACCGCGTGATCGAGGCCAGCCTGCGCTGGATCCGCGCGCATGGCGGCAGCCCGGTACAGGCAGACCCGGGACAAGCGTAGCGGGCGCGGGCCGCTGCGCCTGGCAGCGCAGCGCAGCCGTCGTGTCCGTCAGCCGTGCGGCACGCCGTCGCCCGTCCCGTCCAGCACCGTCGCCTGCAACTGCTCCAGCACCCAGTCGCGATCGAGCTCGCGCCCGATCAGCACCAGGCGCGACCGCTTGGGCTCGAACATGCGCCACACCGTGGACGGATTGGCCTGGATCAGGCCCTGCACGCCCTGCACGATGATGCGGTTGCGCATGCCCTCGATGGCGAGCACGCCCTTGATGCGCCACAGCGCCTCGCCATAGCGCTCGTTGATGGCCGCCAGCGCCTGGTTGAGCTTCATGCCGTCGAGCGCCTGCTCGGCCTGGAAGCTGATGCTGCTCACCGCGGGCGTGTGCTGCGCGCCGCTGCTGTCCACACCCTCCGGCGAAAACACCACGCGGTCGAACTGGTAACCGCGCAGCTCCAGGAGTTTCTCGAACACCTCGTCCCAGGGCGCGCGCGTCACGTCCAGCGCCGTGACCGCGGCCACCGTGTTGGCCTGCGCCACCGACTCCAGCAGGCGCGCCTCGTCGTCGGCCGCGCGCTCGCGCAGCAGGTCGATCTTGGTGACCAGGATGCGATCCGCGTAGCCGAGCTGTGCCTGCGCCTCGACCGACTCGGCGAGATTGCGCTCGCCGTTGAGCGCATCGAACAGGGTCACGACGCCGTCGAGGAAGAAGGTCGACAGCACCTCGGTCTCGGCCATGAAGGTGCGCACGATCGGGCCGGGATCGGCCAGGCCGGTGGGCTCGATCAGCACGTGATCGAAGGCGATCTCGCCGCGCCCGCGCCGCGCCACCAGGTCGTTGAGCGCATTGGCCAGGTCGCCGCGCACGGTGCAGCACACGCAGCCATTGGTGAGCTGCACCACGGTCTCGCCGCCGTCCTTCACCAGCAGGTCGGAATCCACATTGATCTCGCCGTACTCGTTCTCGATCACGGCGAAGCGCCGGCCGTGCGCCTCGCGCAGGATGCGGTTGATCAGCGTGGTCTTGCCGCTGCCGAGGAAGCCGGTCAGCACGGTGACGGGAGTCGCCTGGTTCATCGTCGTGGCCTGGTTGCGTTCAGGTGCTCTGGGGGGCCGCGCTGCGCACCGCCACCAGCGAGGTCTTGTAGGTGCCGCGTGGAAGCGTACCCGGGGCCACGACCGTGGGCGCGACGCGCACCTGCAGCTCGGCGCGCACGACCTTCCCGATGGCGGCCGCCAGCGCGGCATAGGTTTCGGCGGGGGTGGTGGCGTGCGCCTCGACATCCACCGCCACCGCATCGTCGAAGCGCACCTGATCGGCGCGATCCTTCCAGATGCGGATCAGCGGCTCGACCTGGCCTGCGAAGCGCGCCGCGATCAGGTCGCGCAAGGCCGTGGGGAACAGGTTCATGCCCTTGTAGATCAGCATGTCGTCGGTCCGGCCGATGCACCGGATGCGTGGGCTGCTGCGTCCGCAGCGGCAGCTCGTGCCGGTGACCAGCGCATGGTCGCGCGAGCGGTAGCGCAGCATCGGCGTGGCATCGCGTGCAAACGTGGTGTAGACCAGCTCGCCCTTGGCGCCATCGGCCCAGGCCATCGGCGCGCCGTTGTCGGGATCGATCAGTTCGACCGCCACATACTGCTGCGCGTTGAAGTGCATGCCGTCCTCCGCCTCGCATTCCGACCACAGGCAGGACAGCACGTCGCCCAGTCCCATGACCTCGCGCAGTGCCTCGATGCGCAGGCCCTGCACGATCTTGGCGCGGATCTCCGGCTGGTTGAGGCCCGGTTCGCCGCCGCACAGCACCTTCTTCAGCGCCGACGGCATGCCGGTCGACGCGTCCAGCGCCTCCCATTGCTCGCTCAGGTAGGTCCCGAACGAGGTCGTCGCCAGCAGGGCGCTGATCCGCAGGTTGCGCAGCTCGCGCAGGATGCGCTCGGTGGGAAAGCCGCCGAGCCAGCACAGCGTCGCGCCGAGGCGGCGAAAGCCGTCCGCATACGGCAGGCCGCCGGCAACGCCCGGCAGCGCGACCAGGTGTGCGACCAGGTCGTCCGGCCGCAGGCCCGCGGTGAACCAGGCCTGCGCGATCGCATCGCTCCATCGCACGTGGTCGGCCGCGGTCAGCGCGTAATACAGCGGGCGGCCGGTGGTGCCGGACGAGGACAGGGTCTGCACGACATCGCGCGTCGGCGCGCCCTGGTTGTCGCCGAAGGGATGTTCGGCGCTGGTGTGGTCCTGGGCCGCGCGCACATCGCTCTTGAGCGTGAACGGCAGTGCGGACAAGGCGGCGAAGCTGTCGACCTGTTTCGGCGCATTGGCCAGCAGGCGCGCGTACAGCGCCGACCGCAGCGGCAGCGCCTGCACGAAGGCCTGGATCTGCGCGGCCTGCCAGCGCTCGACCTCTGCCCAGGGTCGCGTCTCGAGCTCGGCGTTCCAGTAGGTCCCGGTCGTCATGGCATTTCAGCCCTCGCTTTGGATGTCGAGCGCCGCCTCGCAGGCCTCGCTCAGCGCCTCGATCGACGTGTCCGCCGCCACCTCGCGGGCGGTGAACACGGCGCGCGCCGCGCCGGTGGCGCCCGCCAGGTCCGTCCACGTGGCGGGATCCGCCGACACGGTCAGGGCATGCGGCTTGTCGATCGCGCCTTCCTGCGCCGCTGTCGGGCAGGCAATCGTCGACGCCGGCCACCCGCCGGGCATCACGCCGTCGAAGGCGAGCAGCGCCGGGATGCGGTGGAAGCGCGCGATGTTGGCGATCGTGTTCAGTGCCGCCGACCAGGCCGCCACGTCGGCGGGCAGCCTGCGCTCGCACAGCAGGAGCGCGGACGCGCCGGACTGCGCGAACTGGCGCGCCAGCGCCGACAGCGCCCGGCCAGCGAATTCGCTGGCCGCCGGCGTCAGCGCACCGTCGCCGAACAGCTCGTCGAGCAGCGAGGCCGGCCCGGTCAGTGCGGCGAGCAGCACCGGCTCATCCTGCTGCGTCGCCGCCAGGCGCTTGCAGGTCTCCAGGCTCGCGGCCAGCGCCTCGCTGGCGCTCCAGGCACCGTCGAAGTCGCCGCGTTCGATGAGGCCGGCAGCCGCGGGCGCGATCACGCGTGGCGGCCAGCACGCACGGTCGACCTCCGCGCCCAGCGCCTCGGCCTCCATCGCGCTCGGCGCGGCGACCACGAACGGCGCGATGCCGGTGGCGCGCCGCAGCTCGCCCAGGCACTTGGCCAGCCGCGTCGGATCGGCCGTGACCTCGGCCGGCGGCAGCGCCTCGATCTGGCTGGCAACGCCGTACAGCAGCGGTGCGAACAGCGGTGCATGCGGCTTGCCGACACCACGGCCGAGTTCCGACAGACGGCGGCGCCAGGGAATCTGAGTGCTCATCGCGTTGTTTCCTGCAGGACAAAGGCTTCAAGGGAGCGACTCAATCCAGCCGCACCAGCTGCTTGCCGCGATTCGCTCCGGCGAACAGGCGGATCAGCGCCGACGGCGCCGCGTCGAAGCCGTCCGCGATGTCGACCGGGTTCTTCAGCGCCCCGTCCGCCAGCCAGGGACTCATGCGCGTCACCGCTTCGGCGCTGCGCGCGAGGTAGTCGAACACCATGAAGCCCTCCATGCGCGAGCGCTTCAGGATCAGGTTGGGGTAATGGCGGATCACCGGCATCCGCTCGAAGTCCCCATAACCCGACAAGGCGCCGCTGAGCACCACGCGCGCGCCGGGCGCCAAGTTGGCCAGGCCGGCGTCGAGCATCTCGCCGCCGATGTTGTCGAAGTACACATTGATGCCCTCCGGGCACAGCGCACGCACCGCGTCCATCGGACTGCCGGCCTTGTAGTCGATGGCGTGGTCCAGACCGAGCTCCTGCGTCAGCCAGCGGCACTTGCCGGCACCACCGGCGATGCCGATGGTGCGATGGCCACCGAGCCTGGCCAGCTGCGCCGCGATGACACCGGTGGCGCCGGCCGCGCCGCTGACCAGCACCGTGTCGCCCGGCACCGGCGCGCCGATCTCGAACAGGCCGAAGTACGCCGTCATGCCGGTGATACCGAACAGCGACAGCGCGGACGGCAGGTCGATGCCCGGCGCCAGCCGGGTGACCGGCCCGAGCGCATCGCGGCCGTCGCTGATCGCGTAATCCTGCCAGCCGAACAGGCCGGTGACCTGATCGCCGACCCTGAAGCCCGGATGACGGGAATCGATCACCTCGCCGCCGGTAAAGGCCCGCATGGTTTCACCGAGCGCCACCGGCGGCAGGTAGGTGTGCGCATCCATCCAGGCGCGCTGCGAGGGGTCGCAGGAGAACCAGCGGTTGCGCACCAGGAACTCGCCGTCGCGGACGTGGGCCGGCAGCGGGGCCTGGCGCTTTTCGAAGTGCATGGGTTCGACGTTGGGGCCCTCGGGGCGAGCCTTGAGGATCCACTGGCGATTCGTTGGATTCATGGCTGGTCAGAAAGGCAATCGCAAAGGCGCAAAGGATAAAAAGAAAGGAAGCGGAGGATAAATCGATAAAGCAACGGCCCATTTCAACCTTTGCGTCCTTTCTTTTCCCTTTGCGCCTTCGCGTTGGCCGTTACTCCAGGGGTCAAGCCCGCATCCACACCCGGTTCGGCCTGGCATCCGGCCATGTGCCGTAGTACTCGAGGATCTCCTCGGGTGGCTTCTTGCGGGACCATTCCGCGTTGAACGCGTCGTAGGGCCGGCCGCGCTGCTTGCGGGCGGCGAACTCGGCCTTGCGGGCCTCGACGGTGGCATCCTTGTCCACGCGGCGACTGGCGGGATCCCAGATCACCTTGTAGATGCGCGCGGCGGTCTCGGCGGTGATGGTGCCCTTGTCCAGATCCGCCGCGACCGAATCGGGATCGCGATCGAGCGGGTCGCCGTAGCCGGTACCGCCGGCGGAGAAGCCGAAGGTGATGATGTCGCCGTTGTCGTAGGGGCGCACCGAGCGGCCGAGGAACTCGGTCTTGTAGTCGCCGGTGACGGTCTTGTCCGACAGCATCTGCTGCATGTCGACCTGGAAATCCTTCTGGTTGAGCAGCTGGTCCTTCACCTTGCTGTTGGTGATGGAGATGCCGGGCACCGTGCAGGGCGCATAGCCGCCGAACAGGGGCTGCGGCGTCTGCAGCTTGCTGTTGTCGGCGATGCTCATCATGTAGACCTGCGGCACGTGGTGCGCGACCCACATCTGCACCGTGCCGACGCCACCGCGGTACTTGCCGTGGCCGCAGGAATCGATCCAGTGATTGGACAGCGGGATCAGCAGCGGGAACTCGTTCTCGACGTTCTCGGTGTTCGGCGCGCGACCACCGTGCGCCCAGGGAAAGCCGTAGGCGTCCATGCCGTCCTCGGTGGGCCGGCCGCCCTGCCCTTCGGAGTTGATGGAATACGCAAGCATGTCGGCAAACGGCACGCCCCACTGCGACAGCCCAGCGAGGACCAGCGCGTTGCCGGCGTTGGCCATCGAGGCGCCCGCCTGCTTCCAGTTGTCCGTGGAGAACATGGTCTTGGCGAAGCAGTTGTGCACTGCCGACATGATTCCCGTGGCGATCATCACCGAGTTCGAGGTGGCCGCACGCGGGTCGGGCGACAGGCAGGTGCCCGGGTCGAAGGCGAAGTCGATATTGTTGAACGTGCCGTTGGACAGCGGCAGTTCGTGGAACAGGTATTCGTAGATGTAGTTGGTGAAGTGCGCGATCGCCGCCTGGGGGTGCGCGTTGTACGAGGACGGCGTCTCGGGCCCGGTGCCGCGGAAGTCGACCAGGATGCGGTCGCCGTTCTTGTGCAGGGTCATGTAGCAGTTGCGGATCAGGCCCTGCTTGAGGCCGACGCCGTCGGAGAAGTTCACGCAGCGGAACTTGCCGTCCGGCCAGGTGCGGATCAGGTCGCGCGCGCCCTTGTCGGCGCTCTGGATCATCTTGCAGAACAGGCCTTTCACGAAGTCGGCGCCCTCGCGCTCGCAGAGCTCGATGATGCGCGTGCGCACGCGGTCGGCCGTCGTGCAGCGGCCCTTGAGATCCACCGCGATCATCTGCGGCGCGCGGATGCCAAAGGCCTGGAACATCGTCTCGATATCGGGCGACAGCTTGTGGTTCTGGCCGATGCGCATCGGCGGCAGGTTCATGCCCTCCTCGAAGCGCGTGGTCGCCGACACCGGCATGCCGCCGGGCTCGATGGCACCGGTCTCGGTGGTGTGCACCAGGGCCACGGTCCAGGCAACGAGCTCACCCTTGTAGAACACCGGCGTCATCACGCCCTGGTCGGGGTTGTGCACGCCGCCGTACACGGCATCGTTGGCGAACCAGAAATCGCCGTCGTTGATGCCGATGTTCCGGCCGTAGGTGTGGATGATGTACTTGATGATCAGCGGCGGGATCACCGCGTGCAGGTAGGTCCCCATGGAGCCGTTGACGATGTCGCCATCGGCCGTGCAGATGCCGACCAGCGAATCGCCCGCGACACCCATTGCGCAGCGCACCGACCGCATGAACACGTCCATGCCCTCGTCGAGGATGTCATTGGTGCGCTGGAAGCCGATCTCGAAGCGCGCCGCGTCGATGGCGTCGGCCGCGGCCTGGACCTCGGGCGTCGGCGGGACGGTCTTGAGCCAGGCGAGCTTCTGTTCGAGGGTTGGGATGGACATGAGGAACGCTCCAAGAAACGGCTAAGGCAAAGGCGGAGAGGGAAAAGAAAGGACGCGAAGGCAAAAAGGGTCAGGCCGTACCTTTTTCCTGTTCCTTCCTCTGCGTTCTTTCTGCTGCCCTTTGCGTCTTTTCGATTGCCTTTGCTTTTTCGGCCGGGTTTTCCCCCGGCAGGTACTCCATGATCCCGAGCCGGTGCCTGTCGATGTGGAAGCGACGGCCCGGCGGCACGACGACGGTGGTCAGCTCGGCCTCGATGACCGCGGGTCCGACGATCTCGTTGCCCGGCTGCAGCCGCTCGAACTGGAAGATCGGGGTCGACACGGCGCCCTTGAGCTCCCGCCAATAGCACTCGCGCGTTCCGGTCTTCGCGCCGGAAGGATCCTTGCCCTGCAACGGGTACTCGGGGATCGGCGGCTTCTTCACCGGCACGGTCACGCGCAGCACGAAGTTGTCCAGGTACACGCCGCCGGGACGGTTCACCACCAGCGGGCTGAACGCCGCCGAGAACTCCTTCTCGAACTCGTCGTACGCGGCCTGGGCGTCGGCGTCGGACTCGATCCTGAGTACCGGGCAGGCGGTGCGCTTCACGTTGACCTGGCCGCCGTAGAGCATGTCGAGCT
>CAMLNE010000077.1 GCA_946481265.1 uncultured Panacagrimonas sp.
CAGCTCAGCGTCTGGTCCTGGCGTCGACGGCGCCACCTGCAGCGACCCGAGATCCTCGATGCCCTGGCGGCCGACCTGCGCGCGCACGCGCCCGATCACATCGTGGTCACCGGCGATCTCACCAATTTCTCGCTGCCCGCGGAGTTCGAGCGCGCCGCCGCGTGGCTCGAGGCGCTGGCGGTGCCCGCGCAGGTCAGCCTGGTGCCGGGCAACCACGACGCGCTGGTCGACGTGGCGGCGGGCGAGGGGCTCGGCCGCTGGGCTGCCTGGACCCGGCTCGCACCCGACTGGCCCTTCGTCCACCGCGTCGGCGAGGAGCTGTCGCTGATCGGCCTGAACTCGGCCCTGCCGACCGCGCCGCTGCTGGCGCGGGGCCGGCTGGGGGCGGCGCAGCTCGCGCGCCTCGAGCAGGTGCTGCGCGAGGAGGGTGCGGCCGGGCGCAGGCGCGTGCTGCTGCTGCACCATCCGGTCGCGGCCGGCGCCGTGCGCTGGCGCAAGGCCCTGGCCGACGCCGCCGAACTGCGCGCCATCCTGCGCCGCACCGGCGCCTCGCTGGTCCTGCACGGACACGCGCGCGATTCGCGGCTGGATGCACTCGACGGCCCCGATGGACCGATCCCCTGCCTGTGCGTGCCCTCCTCGTCGGCGCTGCCGAGCCGGCACGACGAGGGCGCGCGCTGGCACCGTCTGCGGCTGGGCGCGAACGCGGGCAAGGCACAGATCCTGGTGCGGCGCTGGTCGACGACGCAGAACGCCTTCGTCGACGCGCTGCAGTACGAGCTGGTGCTGCCGCGCACGCCCTAGCGCCTGCCGCAAAGCGTGAGCGCGCGGTGCACCGGGCCAGGGTCGGCGGGCACGCGCTGCGTGCCGCCCACCCCGCGCGCTGAGGCCGGCGCCGCATCGAGCGGTGCTCACGCCGGCCGACCCTGGGGCGCATGGATAGAATGCCCGGGCCGCGCACGATGAAGAGCCCGCCATGATGACCAATGCCACCGAGACCAAGTTCGGCGATCCGGCGACGCGGATCGCGCAGACCAGTCACTGGACGGTGCTGCTGCGCCCCCGGCAGCCGACGCTGGGCTCGCTGGCGCTGGTCTGCCGCGAGCCGGTGCAGGCCTTCGGCGAGCTGAGTCCCGGGGCCTATGCCGACCTGCGCGGCGTGGTGCGGCGCATCGAGCGGGCGCTGCGCGAGGTCGCCGCCTACGAGCGCATCAACTACCTGATGCTGATGATGATCGACCCGGACGTGCACTTTCACGTCATCCCGCGCTATGCCGGCGCACGTGAATTCAAGGGCCAGACCTACACCGACGCGGGCTGGCCCGGCGCGCCGCAGCTCGATGCGGCGGTCGTTCCGGAACCCGCCGCACGCGCCGCGCTGATCGCGTGCCTGCACGAGGCCTGGGATCGCGCCGAGGACTGATCCACTGGCTTTCGCGCCTCGCCGACTGTTGCCGGACCGCCTCGACGGTTACGCCCTGCGCCTGTTCGCCGCGCCGCTGGCGTTCGCCCTGATCACCCTGCTGCTGGCGCAGATGCTCGAACGCCTGCTGCGGCTGTTCGACCTGGCGGCGTCCACCGGTGCCGACCTGGGTGCGGTGATGCGCATGGCGGGCCATCTGCTGCCGCACTACCTCGGCTTCGCCATTCCGACCGCGTTCACCGCGGCGATCTTCATGGCGGTGGCGCGCCTGGGCGACAACAGCGAACTCGACGTGATGCTGGGCACGGGGCGTTCGATCGCGCGCGTGGCGATGCCGTATTTCGGCGTGGCATTGGCGCTGTGCGCGTTCAACCTCTACCTGTTCGGCCACCTGCAGCCGATGAGCCGCTACGGCTACCACGTGGCGATGCACGACGCCCGCCAGGCCGGCTGGGATGCGCGCGTCCAGGAGAACCGTTTCGTCAACGCGGGCGGCGGGTTTCGCCTGAGCGCGCGCGAGGTCGGCCCGGACGGTCGCAGCCTGGGCGGTGTGTTCGTGCAGCGCCGGATCGGCGCCGACGAGGAGATCACCACCGCGCGCCGCGGCCGGCTGACGCCCTCGGCGGATGGGCGCCGGCTGCTGCTCGAGCTGGAGGACGGCAGCACCGTGCGGGAATCGGCCGATGCCAGCGTCTCCCACCTGCGCTTCGAGCAGGGCCTGATCAACGCCGACTTCACCCCGTCGCCGCCGGCGTTCCGTGCGCGCGGCGGATCGGTGCGCGAACTGACGCTGCCCGAGCTGTGGGACGGCCTGAACGGGCGCCTGCCGGACAACCAGATTCCACGGCGCAAGCTCGCCGGTGAATTCCACGGCCGCCTGGCCCGATCGTTCCTGCTGCCGCTGCTGCCGCTGCTGGCACTGCCGCTGGGCATGGCCTCGAAGCGCGGGCGCCGCGCACCGGGCGTGGTGTTCGCCTGCCTGGCGCTGCTGACGCTCAACCACGCGCTGCAGTTCGGCGAAAGCCTGGCCGAGAGCGGGCGCGCGGCGGCACTGCCGGCGGTGTGGCTGCCGCTGGGCCTGTTCGCGCTGTTCGCCGCCTGGCTGTTCCGCAGCAGCCTGGCCTGGCCCGGCGACAATCCAGTGACGCGCGCGATCGCCGCCATCGAGAGCGGCTTCGAAGGCCTCGGGCGGCGGCGGCGATGAACGGCGTGCTCGCGCGCTACCTGCGACGACGGGTCGGCCAGCAGGTGCTGGCACTGGTGCTGGTGCTCACCGCGCTGATGCAGCTGCTCGAACTGCTGGACGTCACCACCGACGTGCTCGACCGCGATCTGGGCGTCGCCGGCCTGCTGCGATACGCCATGCTGCGCACGCCCAGCGAGGTCGTGGTGGCGCTGCCGCTGGCGGTGCTGCTGGGTGCGATGTCGGCGTTCTACGCCATGGCGCGCAACCACGAGATCGTCGCGATGCGCAGCGCCGGCATGAGCCTGAAGCGCCTGGTCGTCCTGCTGCTGCCGGTGCCGCTGGTGCTGGCGGCGGTCCAGTTCGTGCTCACGGACCGGCTGGTGCCGCACGCCGAGGCCGCGCTCAAGACCTGGTGGGACGCCAGCGCCCCGGCAGAGGAGACGCCGGACCCGCGCTGGGTACAGACGCGCGACGGCCCGGCCTCGTTCGAGCGCGCGAGCGCCGACGGCCGCCAGCTCACCGGGCTGGATATCTATCGCAGCGGCGAGGATGGCCAGTTCTCCTCGCTCATCAGGGCGGGCCATGCGCGCTGGGACGGCCGGGCCTGGGTGCTGTCCGAGGTCGAGGAGTTCAGCGTCTCGGGGCAGAGCCTGCGACGCGAGCATCAGCCGCAGCGCATCTGGCAGGTCAACCTGCGCCCCGACGACGTCATGCGTCTGGACCTCATGCAGCCGCACCTGTCCAGTATCATGCTGGTCGATGTCATCAGCGGCGAGCGCGTGGGTGCGCAACCCCTGAGCTTCTACCAGACCGTCTTGTACCGCTCGTTCACGGCGCCGCTCGCGGCTTTCATCATGCTCCTGCTGGCCGTTCCGACCGCGCGCGTGCTCGCCCGTGGCGCGGGCGGCGGATCCAGCCTGCTGATCGCGCTGGGCCTGGGCCTGGCCTACCTGCTGTGCGACGGCATCATGGCCGCGATGGGCACCAGCGGTCGCCTGCCGGCCGCACTGGCGGTTGCCGCCGCGCCGACGCTGTTCATCCTCATCGGCCTCGTGCAACTGCAGATCTGCGACCGTTCATGAATCTCTGGATCGATACCTCGCGCCTGGCCGCCGCCGAGACGCTGTTCGGCGTGCCGCCGCTGGAACGCCTGCGGCGCAGCGCCGATGTGGGTAGCGGCCAGGACGACCGGATCACGCTCTCCGGGCCGGCGGGCACGACGGCCTGGCCAGGGGCAGCGCTCGACGCCAGCCCGGATGCGCTGGGCACGCGCCTGCGCCGCGCCCTGTCGGTAGCCCAGGGCACGCTGGTTGCCCTGGACGGCGCGAACGTGATCGATCCGCGCCTGATCGGTTTCCTCGGTCGCGACGGACGGCCGGCGATCGCCGTCCGCGGCGAGGGCGCCACGCGCGCGGTCGCGCTCGCGCTCGACGCCACGCTGGCCGATGCCATTCCCGAGTCCGCCACCAGCCTGCGCGAGGTTGCCGATGCGCTGCTGGCGTCCGGCCGCGTCACGACGCTCGACGAGTCGCGCTTCCCGGCCTACATCGACAAGCTGCGGCGCACGCTGCCGTACTGGATCCACGAGGTGGACGGTCCGCAGACGCGCCGCCGGCTGGAACGCCAGCTGTTCTGGGACAACTACAAGGGCTCCACCGACCTGCTGACGGCCTATGTCTACCCGCCGCTGGTGTGGCCGCTGACGCGCTTCTGCGCACGCTGGGGCATTCACCCGAACGCGGTCACGGTGCTGTCGATCGTCCTGGCGTTCGCCGCCGTGCCGCTGTGGTGGCATGGCCAGTGGCTGGCCGGCTTCCTGTGCGCCTACACGATGAGCGTGCTCGACAGCGTCGACGGCAAGCTGGCCCGCCTGACGCTGACCGATTCGAAGATCGGCAACGTCCTGGACCACGGCCTGGACCAGGTGCATCCGCCGTTCTGGTACTTCGCCTGGGCCTGGGGCCTGGGCGCGCATCAATCGGCCGATCCGCTGTTCCAGGTCGCGATCGGCTTCATCGTGTTCTACGTGGCCGACCGGCTGGTGCTGCTGGTGGCCAGGCGTCGCCTGGGCCATGCCCTGCATTCGACCACGCCGCTGGACGGGCGCGTGCGCAGCGTCATCGCGCGCCGCAACATCACGATGAGCGTCATGGCCATCGCGCTGCTGCTGGGCGCCGGGCCGCTCGGTTTCGTGATCGTGGCCGCCTGGCAGGGCCTCACCCTGAGCTGGCATGCCTGGCGCACGATCTGGCTTGGTTTTCTTGGATCCGCGCATCGCCGCGGGGAGACCCGATGAGCGCTGTGGAGATCCAGGTCGTCACGACCGCGGACCAGATGGACCGCTTCATCCACCTGCCGGGTCGGCTCTACGCGGCCGATCCCAACTTCGTCGCGCCGCTGCGGCTGGAGCGCAAGGAAGCGCTGTCGCCGAAGAAGAACCCTTACTTCGAGCACGCCGAGGTGCAGTTCTTCCTGGCCCGGCGCGACGGTCGCGACATCGGGCGCATCAGCGCGCAGATCGACCACCTGGTGCCGGACGCGAGCATCGGCCACTTCGGGATGATCGTCGCCGAGGACGATGCGGCGATCTTCGAGGCGCTGTTCGCGGCGGCGGAGGGCTGGTTGCGGGAGCGCGGTCGCAGCGTCGTGCGCGGCCCGTTCAACCTGTCCATCAACGAGGAGTCGGGACTGCTGGTCGATGGCTTCGACACGCCGCCGATGATGTTCATGGCACACGACCCGCGCTACATCGCGGCTCGAATCGAGGCGTTGGGCTACGCCAAGGCCAAGGACCTGTACGCCTATCTGTACGACATGCGCCGCGACCTGCCGCCGGCCGCGCGCAAGTTCATCGACCGGCGCAAGCCGATCGCGATGACGGCGCGCAACCTCGACATGCAGCGCTATGACGCCGAGTTCGACACCATCACCGACATCTTCAACGACGCCTGGAGCGAGAACTGGGGCTTCGTGCCGTTCACCCCGGCCGAGATCCGGCACATGGCCAAGAGCCTCAAGCCGCTGATCGATCCGAGCTGGGTGGCGATCGTCGAGATGCACGGCGAGCCGGTCGGCTTCGGCATCACCCTGCCCAATCTCAACGAGGCCATCGCCGACTTCGGCGGTCGCCTGCTGCCGTTCAACTGGATCCGGCTGCTGCTGCGCCTCAAGAAGGGCCCGCGATCGGCGCGCGTCCCGCTGATGGGCATCCGGCGCTCGTCCAGCGCCGGCCTGCTCGGCGGCGTGATCCCCTTCCTGATCATCGACAAGATGCGTCAGGGCGTGCTGCGTCGGAACCGCGTGGAGCGGGTCGAACTGTCCTGGATCCTCGAGGACAACATGGCGATGCGGCGCATGATCGAATCGCTCGACTCGGTTCCGTACAAGACCTATCGCGTCTACGAAAAGACGCTCGCGTGAGCGCGCCGACCCTCACCGCGCTGGTCCTGGCCGGCAGCCGTGCCGGCGGCGATCCGCTGGCCGAGCATGCCGGTGTCAGCCACAAGGCGCTGATCGACATCGGCGGCACGACGATGATCGAGCACGTCGTCGCAGCCTTGGCCGGCGCTCCCAGCGTCGGGCGCATCGTCATCTGCATCGAGCGGCCGGAACTGATCGAGGCGCTGCCGGGACTGCGGCCGCCGGCCTGCGCCAAGCCACTCGAGACCGTTCCCGCCGCTGCCGGCCCCAGTGCCAGCGTGGCCGCCGGCCTGCAGCATTGCGGGACGCCGCTGCTGGTCGTGACCGGCGACCACCCGCTCCTGTGTCCGCAGTGGATCGAGACCTTCCTCGCCGACGCGCCGGCGCATGCCGACGTCAGCGTGGCGCTGTCGCGCCGCGCGGCGGTGGAGGCCGCGGTACCGCAGACCCAGCGCACCTGGCTGCGCTTCTCCGACGACGACTATTCGGGCTGCAACCTGTTCCTGATGCGCCGCCCGGCGGCGCGGGGCGTGGTGCAGCTGTGGCAGCAGATCGAGGCGCAGCGCAAGAACCCGGTGAAGATGATCCTGCGGCTGGGACCGGGCTACGCGCTGCGCTACGTGACGGGCCGCCTGAGCCTGGCCGATGCCCTGGGACGGCTGGAGACGTTGTCCGGCGCACGCGTCGGCTGGGTCGACCTGGCCGACGGCCGTGCCGCGGTGGACGTGGACAAGCCGGCCGACCTCGAGCTCGTGCGCCGGCTCATGCAGCACGATCGCCCGCCGGCATAGCGGCCGGCGTCAGGACAGCGTCAGCGCCGAAGAGCGTATCGAGATGAAGGTGATGGAACGGCTGGTCGCCTTGCTCGATGCGCAGGGCTACCGCAACACGGGGTCATCTCGGCCGACGACGGCCACATCGAGGTCGAGACCGAGGATGCCGAGGGCGCGATCGTCGAGCTCGACCTGGACGCCACCGCCGACGGCTTCGTCGTGCTGCGCGCCCGGTGCCACGCGCGCATCGTCGAGCGGTTCGAGGAGCGGGGTCGACTAGGCTGCGGACTGGGCCGTCGCGCCGGCAGCGGCGCCGGTTTCGCGGCGCTGCCAGCCGGCGGCCAGTTCGCGCGTGCTCACGAGATCGGCGGGGAAGTCCAGCTCGCCCCACTGCAGGCCTTCGATCGAGGCTACGCGCACGTCCGTGCCGGCGTTGGCCAGGCGATGGATCGCCGACAGGTACCACAGGCCCGGACCCTCGGGGGTGCGCATGGTGCGCTCGATCGCGGCCACGAAGCTGGCCGCGCCGGCCGGCTCGAAGCGCAGGAAGCCGATCGACTCGCCGTGGGTCTGCTCGGGGCCCAGCTTCTTGCCGATCGCGGTCAGGCGCGTGCCCTGGGTGCTCACCTTCATGTCGTCGGCGTCGTAGGCGCCCTTGCGGTCGATGGTGACCGTGATCGGGGCCGACGGCGCCGCCATCAGGCGGCGCGCGATCTCGGGTTCGAATAAGGTGTCGCCGTTGAGGATCAGGCAGTGGCCGGACAGTTCGGCGCGGGCCAGCCAGCAGCTCGCGAGGTTGTCGGCGAGCTTGTAGAAGGGGTTGTACAGCGTGCGCACGCGCAGCCTGGGCGGCGCATGGCGCTCGATGGCGCGGTCGATCTGCTCGTCGCGAAAGCCGGTGACGACCACCACGTCCTGCACGCCGGCCGCTTCGAGTCCGCGCAGCTGCCACTCCAGCATGCTGCGCCCGGCCAGGTCGAGCAGGGCCTTCGGGGTGTTCTCGGTATGCGGCAGCAGGCGGCTGCCCTGGCCGGCACTGAGGATGACGGCGCGGTATGGAACGGTGGAACGGCTGCTCACGGATCGACCCAGGAAGACACGATCCGCGAGTCTACAACAGCGTTTCCGCGTCAATCCGTTCGATTCCGATCGACGTCGCCGGCTCCGCGCAGGCCAGGTGAGCGATGAATCCGGCGCCCACGTCCAGCGGGAACGTGTACCAGACGCAATCACGGAAACGCGCGCTCGGGCCGTCGATCTGCACCGCGCGCAGGTCGCGCAGTCCACGCGAGCCGGCGGCCTTGGCCACCGCCTCCTTGCGCGTCCACAGCGCGTAGAAGGCCAGCGGATCGGTGCCGGCGGCCGCGCGTTCGGCCGGACTCAGGTACAGGCCCGAGGCGCCGGCGACCAGCGGGCCGACCCGCTCGACGTCGAGGCCCACCGCGCCCTGCGCGGACAGGGCGCAGGCGACCCGGCCCTCGCAATGCGACAGGCTGAAATCCAGCGTCGGGTCGAGGGTCGGCTTGCCGGCCGTCGGATGGCGCAGGCCGGCCAGGCTGCGCGGCGCGCCATCGAGGCGGTGCAGGCCCGCCAGCAGCAGGCGCGTGCCGAGCAGCGAGCGCTGCCGCGCGCGCCCGTCGGGCCAGGCCAGGAGCTGCGCCCGGCGCGCGGGCGGGAGTGCGTCCAGGGCGGCCGATTCCTGGGCGGCGGACAGCGGGACGTCGTCGACGATCAGGACGCTGATGCGCATGGGCGATAGCATGGCGTGCTGTGGAACTGCCTGACCCGAGGATGAGCGAGATTACGGAAGGACCGTTGGCGCCGGGGCCGGAGCGCCCCTGGGACATCGATGCCAACGACGAGAGCCTGCCGGTCCTGCAGGGTCTGCGGGCGAGCTACGGCGACGTGGTGCGCGTGCGCACGGTGACGCGGCCGGCGGACAGCCTGGTGCTGTTCAACCCCGATCATCTGCGCTGGGTGCTGCTGACGAACCGGCAGAACTATCGAAAGGGCGTCGGCCTGGAGCGGGTGCGCATGCTGCTCGGCAATGGCCTGATCGTCAGCGACGGCGATTTCTGGGCGCGGCAGCGGCGCATGATGCAGCCGCTGTTCCACAGCCGCGTGATCCGCCGCTTCGCGGGCCTGATCGAGCGTCACAACCTGGCGCTGATGGAGCGCTGGGCGCAGCGCGCGGCCGACGGCCTGCCGATCAACCTGACGCGCGACATCAGCGAGCTTTCGCTGAACATCGTGCTGCACGCGCTGTTCAGCGTGGATCTGGACCGCCTCACCGATGCCACCGGCGAACACCCCTTCGCGATGATCGCGCGGGACAGCCAGCGCGATCTGCGCTTCGCCGCGCAGTTCCGCGCGCTGACGCGCCACGTGCGGCAGATGATCGAGGATCGTCGGCGTGAACAGCGCGTCGAGATGGACTTCCTGTCCATGCTGATGGAGGCCCGCGACAAGGACAGCGGCGAGGCGATGCCCGAGCGCGCGCTGATCGACGAGATCATGTCGCTGATCGTGGCCGGCCACGAAACCACCGCCAGCACGCTCAACTGGACCTGGTACCGGCTGTCCCAGCATCCCGAGGTGGAGGCGCGGCTGCATGCGGAGGTGGATGCCGCCACCGACGCGGCGCCGCCCTGGATCGAGCAGGTCCTGCACGAGACCCTGCGGCTGTATCCGCCGGTCTGGCTGTTCAGTCGTCGTGCGATCGCGGACGACCATCTGGGCGACTACCTCGTGCCGGCCGGGACCGACCTGTTCATCAGCCCTTGGCTGCTGCACCGGGACACGCGGTTCTGGACCGATCCCGAGGCCTTCCAGCCGGAGCGCTTCGCGGCCGAGATCGAGTCGGCGCGTCATCGTTTCGCGTTCATCCCGTTCTCGGCCGGCGCACGGCACTGCATCGGCGAGGGCTTCGCGATGGTCGAGATGACCCAGCATCTGCAGATGGCGGCACGCCGGTTCCGCCTAAAATACCTCGGCCCGGTGCCGCCGCCGGCCGAATTCCAGATCAATCTGCGTACGCGCGAGGACTTGTCCATGCAGGTCATCGCGCGCTGAGAGCCCGCGTGTCCCTGCCCGATTCCCGATTCGAAACCCTTCCTGCCGCGCTGCGGGCCAACCTGCGCGAGGACCGCCAGCTCGTCCTGATCGACGGTGAGGATGATCAGCGCCGGCTGAGCTTCGTCGACCTGCAACGGCGTGCGCTCCGGCTGCTGGGTGCGCTGCAGCGGCAGGGGCTCGAGGCCGGCCACGCGCTGATCCTGTTCGTCAACGACAACGAGCGCTTCCTGGAGATGTTCTGGGCCTGCGTCCTGGGCGGCATCGTGCCGGTGCCGATCGCCGTGGGCGTCAGCGACGAGCACCGGCGCAAGCTGTTCCGCGTCTTCGCGCAGTTCGACACGGCCTGGATCTACAGCGACGCCCGCACGCTCGAGCGCATGGATGCCTTCGCCACCGCGCAGGGCCTGTCCGCGCAGTACGCCCAGATGCTGCCGCGGACGCTGCAGGCGGGTGCGCTGGACCTGAGCGGGCCGCCGGGACGGGAGCACCCCGTCTCGGCCGACGACACGGCCTTCATCCAGTACTCCTCCGGTTCGACCCGCGATCCCAAGGGCGTGGTGCTGACGCACCGGAACATCACGGCGAACATCGCCTCGATCCGCGCGGCGGCCCAGTTCAGCGATCGCGATGTCGCGCTGAGCTGGATGCCGCTGACCCATGACATGGGCCTGATCGGGTTCCACCTGAACATGCTGGCCTGCGGCGTCACCCACGCGGTGATGCGCACCGAGCTGTTCGCGCGCCGGCCGCTGCTGTGGCTGGGCAAGGCGACCGAACTGCGCGCCACGGTCCTGTGCTCGCCCAACTTCGGCTACCAGCACTACCTGAAGCAGTACCAGGCGCGGCGGCCGGAAGGCCTGGACCTGGCCCCGGTGCGCCTGCTGTTCAACGGCGCGGAGCCGATCTCGGCCGAGCTGTGCCAGCGCTTCATGCAGACGATGCAGCCGCACGGGCTGCGCGCATCGACCATGTTCACGGTCTACGGACTGGCCGAGGCCAGCCTGGCGGTCAGCTTTCCGCGCCCCGGCGCCCCGATGGGGGTGGTGCACGTCGACCGCGCGGCGCTCGGCGTCGGCGAGCCGGTCCGACGCCTGGAGGCCGCGGCGCCGCAGGCGGCCGCGCTGGTCAAGCTGGGCACGGCCGTTCCCGGCACCGCGATCCGTATCGCCGGGGACGATGGCTCGGCCCTGCCGGACGGGCAGCTGGGCCATGTGCTGATTCACGGCGACAACGTCACCCGCGGCTACTACCGCGACGAGGCCGCGACGGCGCAGGCCATCTCGGGCGACGGCTGGCTGGATACCGGGGACCTCGGGTTCATTGCCGACGGCGAGCTGGTCATCGCCGGGCGGACCAAGGACGTGATCTTCGTCAGCGGCCAGAACTGGTACCCGCATGACCTGGAGAGCATCGCCGAGCAGGTGCCCGGGGTGGAGACCAACAAGGTCGTGGCCGTGGGCGTCCGACCGCGCCAGGGCGCCGGGCCCGAGGAGCTGGCGGTGCTGGTCCTGCACCGCGGCGCCGTCGCCGACTTCGTGCCCACGGCCCGCGAGCTGAGGAAGATTCTCAATCATCAGACGGGCTTGCAGGTGGCGCACGTCCTGCCGGTGACGCGGATCCCGAAGACCACCAGCGGCAAGCTGCAACGCCATCTGCTGGCGCGCGCCTTCGAAGACGGCGAGTTCGACGAGGCCATCCGGGTGCTCGCACCGATGATGGACCCGGCCGCCGGGCCGGACGCCTCCGACGCGGGCGGGAAGGGCGCCACCCTGGTCCGCCTGCAGCAGCTCTGCGAACGGATCATCCCCGACAAGCGCATCGCGCCGGACACGAACCTGTTCGAGATCAACCTGAACTCGCTGACCCTGGCGCGCCTGCACGAGGGCATCGACGAGGTCTTTCCGGGCCGCCTGGAAGTGATGGACCTGTTCGACTACCCCACGCTGCAGGAACTCGCCGATTTCCTCGACGGGCCAAGCCCATAAGCCGGTCCCCCGGGAGCCGGTGGCGGGCATATGGCAATGAAATTGCGCAGTTGTTTCGCAGACATTACAGTGGCCGATGCCGACTTTCGCTTACGGGGGCCTTACACAGGGTGTCGGGTAGGCAAGGCGAAGGTTCGGACACCTCATCCCATCGAGAACTGCGTGCAAGCCGGAGCTGAGTAATTGGACGGTGCCTTGGCTGCTGACAATCAACTGACCCCAACGCCGAGCGGTATCGAGTTGCGGCGCGCGGATTTTTCCACGCTGACCGAAGCGCTCGACTACGCCGCACAGGGTCAGACCGGATTCAACTATTACGATGGTCGCGGCGAGTTGACGGCCGCGCTTTGCTATCGCGAATTGCGCGAACAGGCGCGCGCGCTTGCGCTGCGCCTGCAGCGTTTCGGACGCGGTAGCCGGGTCGCGCTGGTCGCGCACACGCATCCGGATTTCGCGGTGATGTTCTACGCCTGCCAGTACGCCGCGGTGGTGCCGGTGCCGCTGCCGGCCGCGATCCACCTCGGCGGCCGCGACGCCTACGTGCGCCATCTGCACCAGATGCTCCGCGACTGCCAGGCCAGCGCGGCGTTCGCGCCGGCGGATTTCGTGGACATGTTGCGCGAAGCGTCGCAGGGCCTGCCCATGAAGCTGGCCGGCACGCGTGCCGAGTTCATGGCGCTGGAAGCCGCCCGGGCGCTGCCCGAGCCGCCGACCCCCGACGAACTGGCCTACCTGCAGTACACCTCGGGCAGCACGCGCTTCCCGCGCGGCACCATGATCAAGCAGTCCGCGGTGCTGAATAACCTCGAGGCGATCTTCAACCACGGCTTCCGGCTGGAGTCGGGCGACCGGTTCTGCTCGTGGCTGCCGTACTACCACGACATGGGTCTGGTCGGCATCGTGCTCGGCTGCGTCGCCACCCAGCGTTCGGTCGACTACCTCGCCACCCGCGAGTTCGCGATGCGTCCGCGCCTGTGGCTCAAGCTGATGTCGCAGAACCGCGCGACGATCTCGTTCAGTCCGCCCTTCGGCTACGCGCTCTGCGCGCGCCGGCTGCGCCCCAAGGACGCCGAGGCCCTGGACCTGTCGTCCTGGCGCGTGGCCGGTGTCGGCGCGGAAATGATCCATCCGGAATGGCTGCAGACCTTCGCCGACGTGCTCAAGCCCGCCGGCTTCGATGCCCGCGCCTTCCTGCCGAGCTACGGCATGGCCGAGTGCGCCCTGGGCGTGAGCTTCGCGCCGATCGGCGAGGGTTCGCAGATCGACCGGGTCGACGGCGAGCACCTTTCGCGGCACGGCGAGGCCAGGGCGGTCGGTCCCGACGTGGCGCGCAGCAGCGGCTACATCAACTGCGGGGCCCCGCTGCCGGGGTTCGAGGTCGAGATCCGCGACGAGCGCGGCGGCCTGCTGCCGGACCGTCGTTGCGGACGCATCTTCCTGCGCGGACCGAGCGTGATGTCCGGCTACTTCGGCAATGTCGACGCCACGCGCGAAGCGCTGTCGGTCGATGGCTGGCTCAATACCGGCGACCTCGGCTACCGCGTGGACGGCAACCTGCACATCACCGGTCGTGCCAAGGACCTGCTGATCATCAACGGCCGCAACATCTGGCCGCAGGACATCGAGCT
>CAMLNE010000078.1 GCA_946481265.1 uncultured Panacagrimonas sp.
CGGCGTGCGACTGCGCATCGAGCGGCGCCCGCGCATCGATATCCCCGACCCGCCGTACGCGGCGCGCGTGCAGGAGCTGCAGGCTGCGGCCGACGGCGGCGAGCCGGTGGCGCAGTACCGCCTGGGCCTGGCGCTCTACCAGTGCCGCGACGTGCCGGTCGATGCGGCGGGTCTGGCGCGGTCGGTCGAGCAGATCCACCAGACGCGCATGCTGGACGGCTGGGACGTCAGCGATCCGGCGCAGGAGGAGCGGACACTGCGCACCGCATACGCCGATTGCCAGGGCGTGCCAGGCCAGACCCGCACGCGATTCCGCGATCTGCTGCGCTCGGCGGCAGAGCAGGGGCTGATGGAGGCGCAGCTCAACCTGATGTTCCACCTGCCGCAGGCGGACTACTGCCAGTTCATCGAGGATTGCACGCCCGAGCAGCGGCAGTTCATGGCCGAGCTGCGCGAAGAGGCCCGGGTCAACGTGCACAAGGCGCTTGCCGGCGGTTCGGTGGAGGCGCTGCGCACGGTCGGCGGCTGGGCCCTCAACGAGGAGATGGGGACGCCCGATGACGTCGAGGCCTATGCCCATTTCAGCGCCTACGACCAAATCCAGCAGGCCACCGGGCGCGAACGGGAACTCGGCGCCATGCTGGCCGGCATCCGCAAGCGCCTGCGTCCGGTGGACCTGGAGCGTGCCGAGACGCGCGCCCGCGAGCTGCTGTCGAATCCGAAGTGCTGCGTGCTGACGCGCTGATGCAGGAAGGCGGGCGGGCAGGCACATCCCGGATGTTTCCCCGTCCCCACATTGCTTCGCCCCGGCGCCTCCCCTAGAATTCGCGGCCCTTTCGCCGGTCCGCCGGCCGGAAGCCCTGTCCCACCGGTTGCACGACGGGGGACTGTCCCGGGGTCGCAAAGCCCCGGCATCCACAGGAGTTTGCATGCGTCACTATGAAATCGTGGTCATGGTGCACCCGGACCAGAGCGATCAGGTCCCGGCCATGACCGAGCGTTACAAGGCCATGATCGAGGCCGATGGCGGCAAGGTTCACCGCCTGGAAGACTGGGGTCGTCGCCAGCTCGCCTACGCGATCGACAAGCTGCACAAGGCCCACTACGTCCTGATGAACGTGGAGTGCTCCGACAAGGCCCTGGCCGAACTCGAGAACGCCTTCCGCTTCAACGACGCGGTCATCCGCAAGCTGGTGGTTCGCACCCTGGCCGCGGAAACCGAACAGTCACCGCTGTTCAAGGTGCCCGAGGAAGACAAGAAGCCCGAGTACAAGCAGCGTCAGCAGGCGGAACTCGCCGCGCAGGACGCGGCGGCCACCGAGGAGGCCGAATAATGTCGCGCATGTTCCGTCGCAAGAAGTCCTGCAAGTTCACCGCGGAAGGTGCAACCAGCATCGACTACAAGGATCTGGCCACGCTCAAGCAGTACATCGGCGAGAACGGCAAGATCGTCCCCGCCCGCGTCACCGGCACGCGGACGCGCTTCCAGCGCCAGCTCTCGGTGGCGATCAAGCGCGCGCGCTTCCTGTCGCTGCTGCCCTACACCGACAAGCACGAGTAAGGAGACCGCACCATGCAAGTGATCCTTCTCGAGAAGGTGAAGAACCTCGGCGACCTCGGCGACACCGTCAAGGTCCGGTCGGGCTACGGCCGTAATTTCCTGCTGCCCAAGGGCAAGGCGCTGCCGGCCACGGAGCCCAATCGCAAGGTGTTCGAGGAGCGCAAGGCCGAACTGGTCAAGAAGGCGCAGGACTCCATCAACGCCGCGAAGATCCGCGCGGAGAAGCTGGCCGGCAAGACGCTGACCATCAAGGCGCTGGCGTCCGAGGAAGGCAAGCTGTACGGCTCGGTCGGTCCGGCCGAGATCATGCAGGCTGCCGAGGCCCTCAAGCTCGACGTGCACAAGCACGAGATCGACATGGTCACCGGCGCGATCCGGACCACCGGCACGTTCGAAGTGGCGGTGCGGCTGCACTCGGAAGTCGAGACCAGTCTGACCATCGTTGTCGAGGAACAGCGGGGCGCCTAGTCCGCCATCCGGCTGATCCCAGACGGCCCGCCAAGCGCGGGCCGTTTCTTTTCCGGCTCGATGCCTGCCTGGATCGATGCCCCCCACCGGCTCAGTCGCAGCCCCGAAGTTGTGCACACCCGGCGCACAGCCTCGGCAGAGGATTCGCAGGGACTTACCCCTAGGGGCGTCGATGACACGGCGTTACCATCGTGGGCGCTTCACACGCGATAGAACCCATGGCCCAGATCCGATCGCTGCCCGCCCAGTCGCGCCAGCCGCCCTATTCCATCGAGGCCGAGCAGTCGGTGCTCGGCGGGCTGCTGCTCGACAACCGCGCCTGGAACGACATCGCCGACCGGCTGGCCGAGCAGGATTTCTACCGCGCCGACCACCAGCTCATCTGGCGCGCGATCTGCGACCTGATCGGCGCCGCCCGGCCCTGCGACTTCGTCACCCTCACCGAGCACCTGCGCGCGCGTGGGCAGCTCGAGGACGCCGGCGGCCTGGCCTACCTGGGCACGCTGGCCAACGACACGCCCAGCGCGGCGAACGTGCAGGCCTATGCCGACCTCGTGCGCGAGCGCTCGGTCCTGCGCAGCCTGGTCGCCAGCGGCGGCGACATCGCCGAACTGGGCTATCGCCCTGACGGGCGCGACGTCTCCGAGCTGATCGACTACGCCGAGCAGTCGGTCTTTGCCATCCGCGAGCGCGGCGCCAAGTCCAAGAGCGACTACCACCGCCTGCCCGCGGTGCTCGACCAGGTGTTCGAGCGCATCGAGTCCTCGCGGCGCAATCCCGGCGGCGCGGCGGGCCTGCCCACCGGCTTTCGCAAATTCGACGAGGCGACCTCGGGCCTGGGCGCGGGCGACCTGATGATCCTGGCCGCGCGCCCCTCGATGGGCAAGACCTCGCTGGCGATGAACATCGCCGAGAACGTCGCCTTCGACCGCAAGCAGGGTGTGGCGGTCTTCAGCATGGAAATGAGCGCCGAACAGCTCGGTCTGCGCGTGATCTCCTCGCGCAGCGGCATCGCGCTGAGCAACCTGCGCAACGGCAACCTGGGCGATACCGAGATGGACGCCCTGACCTGGACCATCGGCCGCCTGCGCGAGTCGCCGCTGTTCATCGACGAAACCGGCGGCCTGTCGCCGATGGAGCTGCGCGCCAAGGCGCGGCGGCTCAAGCAGCGCGAGAACATCCAGCTGATGGTGGTCGACTACATCCAGCTCATGCAGGTGCCGGGCAAGGGCGACAACCGCGTGCAGGAGATCAGCGAGATCTCGCGCCAGCTCAAGGCCCTGGCCAAAGAATTGTCGATCCCCATCATCGCGCTGTCCCAGCTCAATCGCGGCGTCGAGCAGCGCGACAACAAGCGGCCGCGCATGTCGGACCTGCGTGAATCCGGCGGCATCGAGCAGGACGCCGACCTCGTGGTCTTCATCTACCGCGACTGGGTCTACGACAAGAGCAAGGACGAGCGCGAGGCGGAGATCATCATCGCCAAGCAGCGCAACGGCCCCCTGGCGACCATCCCGGTGCAGTTCGTGGGATCCAACACCAAGTTCGAGGACCCGGTCGGCGGAGCGGGTTACGAATGATCCCGCGCGTCACCGCGACGGTGGACCTGTCGGCGATCCAGCACAACCTGCGACAGGTCCGCAGGCTCGCCCCGTCCTCGCGCGTCATGGCCGCGGTCAAGGCCGACGCCTACGGCCACGGCGCGGTGCCGGTGGCGCGGGCACTCGACGAGGCGGGCGTGGATACGCTCGCGGTGGCCTGCATGGAGGAGGCGCAGGAGCTGCGCGAGGCACACCTGCGCGCGCCGATCGCGCTGCTCGAGGGGGTGCTGTCGCCCGAGGAGGCGGCGCTGGCCGCATACGAGGGCATGCAGGTCGTGGTGCACGCCTTCTGGCAGGTGGAACTGCTCGAGGCGATGCCCAGCGGATCGAACATCGCGGTCTGGTTCAAGCTCGACAGCGGCATGCACCGCCTGGGCTTTGCGCTGGACGCGGTGCCGCGCCTGCGCCGGGTGCTGGCGCGGCACCCGTCCTGGCGCTTCCAGGGCTGGATCACGCATCTGGCGCGCGCCGATGAGACCGATGTCAGCGCCACTCCCGAGCAGATCGCGGCGTTCGACCAGGCGCTGGCGGGCGTGCCGGGTGCCCGCTCGATCGCCAACTCGGCCGGGTTGATCGCCTGGCCGGAGGCGCGCCGCGACTGGGTCCGACCGGGCCTGGCCCTGTACGGTGCCAGCCCGCTGCCGGGCAGGAGCGGTCCCGAGCTCGGCTTCAGACCCGCGCTGCGCCTGGAAAGCCGCCTGCTGGCGATCCGCACCTGCGAGGCGGGGGCGGCCATCGGCTACGGCGCTTCCTATGTCTGTCCCGAGCGCATGCCGGTCGGCGTGGTCGCCGTGGGGTATGCCGACGGCCTGCATCGTGCCCTGCCCAGCGGCTCACCGGTGATCGTGCGTGGGCAGCGCGTGCCGCTGGCGGGGCGCGTGTCGATGGACATGATCACGGTGGACCTGCGCGCCGTGCCGCAGGCCGAGGTCGGCGACCCGGTGCTGATCTTCGGTGACGGCCTGCCCGCCGAGGAGGTGGCCGATCATGCCGGCACCATCGCCTACGAGCTGTTCTGCGGCCTGACCAACCGCGTGCGCTTCCGCTATCTCGACGGGTATTCGTAGCCGGGCGCGGACCGCACCGCTGCCGGGACGCGGTCCGGCGCGTTGCCCCGACAGCGGATCAGCGGCCGCGTGCCGGACTGCGACCGGATCAGCCCGGAGGCCACTTCATCGGCCGGCCGCCGATCACGTGCAGGTGCAAATGGAAAACGCTCTGCCCGGAGGCTGCGCCGTTGTTGATCACCAGCCGGAACGCCTCGCCATAACCGGCGTCGGCGGCCACCTTGTTGGCCACCAGCACCAGATGGCCGAGCAGCGCGCGATCCTCGGGCACCGCGTCGCACAGCCGCGGCATCGGCTTGCGCGGGATTACCAGCAGGTGCATGGGCGCGGTCGGGTTGACGTCCTGGATGACGACGCACAGCTCGTCTTCGTGAACGAAACTCGCCGGGATCTCGCGGTCGATGATTTTCTCGAAGAGGGTCTTGGACATGCGGCTCTCGGTTTGAACGTGACGTGGCCGCAGTTTACGCGTTGGTCGCCGCCCGGCTGGAACCGCGCTCTTCACGGCTCGTCCTCCCCTGGCTCCGCCGGATCTCGGGCAGGGCTCCTGCCGCGGCCGCGGAGTGCGGCCGGTGTATTGCTACCATGCGCCCCGCCATGACCCTTGCTCCCGCGCCGGACGACCGGCCTTTTGCCGTCTACAAGCGCCTGCTCGGCTACTCGCTGCCGCACTGGCCGGTGTTCGTGGCGGCGGCGCTGGGCATGGTCGCGGTGGCGGCCACGGAAGTGGGCTACATGAGCCTGCTCAAGCCGCTGCTCGACGGCAGCTTCGTGGAGAAGGATCCCGCCACGATCCGCATCATGCCCTGGGCGATCATGGGCCTGTTCGTGGTGCGCGGCTTCGCCAGCTTCGCGGCGATCTACGGCATGAGCTGGGTTGCACGCCACGTGGTCAAGGCGATGCGCGGTCAGGTCTTCGACCACCTGCTGTCGATGCCCACACGCTTCTACGACCGTATGAGCATCGGCCAGCTCATCGCGCGTCTGACCTACCACGTCGAGCAGGTCGCCGACGCCACCACCAATGTGCTCACGTCGCTGATCAAGGACGGCCTGACGGTGATCGGCCTGATCGGCCTGATGTTCTGGCTCAACTGGAACCTGGCGCTGTTCGTCGTGATCGTGGCGCCGGCGATCGCGGTGGTGCTGCGCTACGTCTCGCGCCGCTTCCGCGCGGTGCAGAAGCGCATCCAGGAGAACGTCGGCGTGGTCACCGCCGCGGCCGAGGAAACCATCGCGGGCCAGCGCGTGGTCAAGGTGCACAACGCGCAGCCCTTGGAACGCGCGCGATTCGCCGTGGTCAACGAGCGCGCCCGCGCGCTGGCCATGAAGATCGTGGCGACCAAGGCCGGCAGCGAGGCGGTGATCCAGTTCATCGCCGCATTGGCCATCGCCGCCATCGTGTACGTGGCCACCCAGCCGGAGATGCTCGAGCAGATCACGCCGGGCACCTTCGTGGCCTTCATGGGCGCGATGCTCGGCCTGCTCGGCCCGATCAAGTCGCTGACCAACGTCAACGAGAAGCTGCAGCGCGGCATCGCCGCCGCCAGCGACCTGTTCCGGCTGATGGCGGAGGAGCGCGAACCCAGCGGCGGCGAACGGCCGCTGGAGCGCGCGCGTGGCGCCATCGAATTCCGCGACGTGCACTTCCGCTATCGCGCCGAACTCGGCGATGCCCTGCGCGGCATCTCGGTGAAGGTGCGCGAGGGTCAGACGGTGGCCTTCGTCGGCCGTTCGGGTTCGGGCAAGTCGACCCTGCTGGCGCTGGTGCCGCGCTTCTACGACCCCGACACCGGGACGGTGTTGCTCGACGGCCACGACCTGCGCGAGTACCCGGTCGAACGCGTCCGTGCCCAGGTGGCGCTGGTCGACCAGCAGGTGCGCCTGTTCGACAGCACGGTGGCGGAGAACATCGCCTACGGGCTGTCGCCGGTGCCCGACGAGGCGCGCATCATCGAGGCAGCGCGGGCCGCGCACGCCTGGGAGTTCATCGAAAAGCTGCCCCAGGGCCTGGCCACGCCGCTGGGACCCAACGGCGCCACGCTTTCCGGCGGCCAGCGCCAGCGCATCGCCATCGCCCGCGCCCTGCTCAAGGACGCCCCGATCCTGATCCTCGACGAGGCCACCTCGGCGCTGGATACCGAATCGGAACGCCTGATCCAGGCTGCGCTGGAGCGGCTGGTGGTGGGGCGAACCACGCTGGTGATCGCCCATCGCCTGTCCACCATCCAGAATGCGGACCGCATCGTGGTGATGCAGGACGGGCGCGTGCTCGAAGAGGGCCGGCACGACGAGCTGCTCGCCCTGCAGGGGCACTACGCGGCGCTGCACCGGATGCAGTTCGAAGACGCCGGCTGATGCGCGACCGGATCGAGCGGCGCTGGTACTCCGACGCGCCGCCACCGCTCGCCCTGCGCCCGCTGGCGGCGCTCTTCGGCGCGATCGCCGATGCCCGGCGCACATGGCTGCAGGCGCGCAGGCCGTCGCTGCCGGTGCCCGTGATCGTGGTCGGCAACCTGGGCGTGGGCGGCACCGGCAAGACGCCCTTCGTGATCTGGCTGGTGGAGCGGCTGCGCGAGTGGGGTCTGCGGCCGGGGGTGATTTCGCGCGGCTACGGCGGTCGTGCGCCGCGCTATCCCTGGCGCGTGTCGGCACGCACACCGGTGAACGAGTCCGGCGACGAGCCCCTGCTGATCGCATTGCGCACCGCCGCGCCGGTGATGGTCGGCGCCGATCGCGTGGCCGCGGCGCGCGCGCTGATCGCGCAGGCGGACATCGACGTGATCGTCTCCGATGACGGCCTGCAGCACTATCGCCTCGGGCGAGACCTCGAGATCTGCCTGATCGATGGCGCGCGCGGACTGGGCAACGGCGCCCTGTTGCCCGCCGGGCCCCTGCGCGAACCGCCGTCGCGGCTGCGCAGCATCCCGCTGGTGGTGATCAACGGCGGCGGGTTCGATGCCGGCCACCCGGGGCAGGTCGAGATGCAGCTGCGGGCCGTCGATGCCCAACCGCTGGGCGGCGGCGCCGTGCTGAGCCTGGAGCGCCTGCGCGGCCAGCGCGTGCATGCGGTGGCCGGCATCGGCAATCCGGCGCGCTTCTTCCAGACGCTGAGAAGTCGCGGCATCGAGGTCGTCGAGCATCCCTTCCCCGATCATCACGCGTTCGCCAGCCAGGACATCCAGTTCCTCGACGGCCTGCGCGTGCTGATGACCGAGAAGGACGCCATGAAGTGCCGCGGCTTCGCCGGGCCCCTGCATTACGCGGTGCCGGTGCAGGCGCAGATGGGCGAGGCGGCCGAGGCCCGCGTGCGGGAGCTTGTGCAACAATCCTGCGCCCGTCCTTCCGCCTGATCCGGCCCCATCCCCCATGCTCGACAAGCGCCTACTCGACATCCTGGTCTGCCCGGTCACCAAGGCGCCCCTCGAGTGGCGCGCCGATCGCAGCGAGCTGTGGTGCCGCGCCTCCCGCCTGGCCTACCCGGTGCGTGACGGTGTGCCGGTCATGCTCGAGGACGAGGCGCGCCCCCTGAGCGACGAGGAACTCGGGCCGCCGCGATGAACTTCAAGGTTGTCATCCCGGCTCGGCTCGGCTCGACTCGGCTTCCGAGCAAGGTCCTGCGCGAGATTGCCGGGAAGCCGCTGGTCCGCCACGTGTGGGAGGCGGCGCGGGCCAGTGGGGCCGAGCAGGTGGTGATCGCCACCGATGAGCAGAGCGTCGCCGCCGCGGCCCAGGACTTCGGCGCCGAAGTGCGCCTGACCGCCGCCACCCACCAGTCGGGTACCGATCGCGTCAACGAGGTGGCCCGCGCGGAGGGCTGGGACCGCGACTGCGTGGTGGTGAACCTGCAGGGCGACGAACCCCTGATGCCGCCGGCCTTGATCCGCGAGGTGGCCGGCCTGCTGGCCGACGATGCGGCGGCCGACATCGCCACCTTCTGCCATCCGCTGCACGCGGTGGACGAGTGGCTCAACCCGAACGTGGTCAAGCTGGTGATGGACCGCCGCGGCTACGCGCTGTACTTCTCGCGCGCGCCGATCCCCTGGAAGCGCGACCCGGTGGCGTCGGCCGAGTCCGCCGCGCACCTGCCGCCGGACCTGGCCTACCGCCATATCGGCCTCTACGCGTATCGCGTCGGCAGCCTGGCCCAGTTCAGCGAGCTGCCGGCGGGTGACCTGGAGCAGTGCGAGTCGCTCGAGCAGCTGCGTGCGCTCAGCCACGGGTTCCGCATCCGCGTCGGCATCACCCAGAATCCGCCGCCGCGCGGTGTCGATACCGAGGAAGACCTCGCCGCCGTGGCCGCGATCCTGGGACGTCGATAGCGGTCCGGCTGCCCGGGCGCGGTCTTCGCGCGCGGGTCCCCCATTCCGGAGCAGCAGCGACGCCCGCGGCTACACGCGGGCCGCGCAGGGCCTGGGCCGGCGCGCTGCGGGCTAGTACTGCGAAGCCGGCAGACGGAACACCACGCCCTCCAGCGCCTCGGTCACCTGCACCTGGCAGGTCAGGCGGCTGTTCGGCTGCGTGTCCAGCGCGCCCTCGAGCATCGCCAGCTCGTCCTCGCTGGGCGGCGGCACCTTGTTCGCCCAGCGTTCGTCGATATATGCATGGCAGGTGGCGCAGGTGCAGCTGCCACCGCAGTCGGCCAGGATGCCCGGCACCAGGTTCGCGGTGGCGGCGAGCATCACCGACTCGCCCACTGGCGCATCGACCACGTGCTCGGTACCGCTGGCTTCGATGAAGACGATCTTCGGCATGGGCAAGGGGACTCAGGCGCTGGAAGGTGAGGCACCGGCGACCGGTGCGGAAAGCGCAGCGTAATCGCGGCCGATGTAGAGGTACATCGCCGGCACCACGAACAGCGTGAACAGGGTGCCGATGGTCATGCCCGACGCGATCACCATGCCCATGCTGAATCGCGAGGCCGCCCCCGGGCCGGTAGCGATCAGCAGGGGCACCATCGCCACCACCAGCGCCGCGGTGGTCATCAGCACCGGCCGCAGGCGGATCGACGCGGCTTCCTCGATCGCCTCGCGCTTGGAGCGGCCCTGGTCGCGCTGCAGCTTGTTGGCGAACTCCACGATCAGGATCCCGTGCTTGGAGATCACGCCGATCAGGGTCACCAGGCCCACCTGCGTGTAGATGTTGAGTGTCATGCCGGGGAACCCGGTCAGGCCCATGCCGTTGGTCATGCCGAAGATGTTGAGGAAGAGCAGGGCGCCGCAGATCGACATCGGCACCGTCACCAGCATGATGAGCGGGTCGCGGAAGGACTCGAACTGCGCGGCCAGGACCAGGTAGATGATGACCAGCGCGAAGACGAAGGTGCCCATCAGTGCCTGGCCTTCCTGCTTGAACTGGCGCGAGGAGCCACCGTAGTCGACCTGGTATCCGGCAGGCAGGGTCTCGGCGGCGATGCGCTCGAGCTCGGCCAGCGCCTCGCCCTGGGTCACGCCGGGACGGGGGACGCCCGCCAGCGTGTTCGAGTTGAGCTGCTGCGCACGGGTGATGCTGCGCGCCGCGACGCCCTGGTCGATCTCCACCAGCGTCGACAGCGGCACCAGGTCGCCCCCGGCGGTGCGGGTGTAGTAGCCCTCGAGCTGGGTCGGGTTGAGGCGCTCCACGCGTTCGACCTGCTGGATGACCTTGTACGAGCGGTTGTCGAACGAGAACCGGTTGACCTCGCCGCCCGAGAGCAGCGCCGACAGGTCCGCGCCGAGCTGCTGGATGTCGATACCCATCGCGGCCGCCTTGTCGCGGTTGATCCGGATGCGCGCCTCCGGGCGGTCGTAGTACAGCTGCGGCGCCAGGAACAGGAATTTCTTGGATGCCATGGCCTTGCCGAGCAGCTCGGAGCCGACCTCGGCGAGCTCCGCGGTGTCGGCGGTGGACTTGATCACGAATTCGATCGGGTAGCCTTGCCCGGGTGTGGGCAGCGGCGGCGGCTGGAACACGACCGAGCGCAGGCCCGCGATGCCGCTGATGATGGGCGTGATCTGCTGGACGATCTGCTCGGCCGTCACGCTGCGTTCGCTCCAGGGGTCCAGCACCATGCCGGTGAAGCCGGAGTTGGAACCCAAGCCCGGCATCGAGGCGTTGAAGGCGAACACGTGGGCGACGCCCTCGATACCGCTCATCATTTCCTCGCTCTGTCGCGAGTACTGGTCGAAGTACTCGCTCGACGCGTAGCCGTCGCTCTCGTTGACCAGCGCGACGAAGCCGGCGTCCTCGTTGGGCGCGAGCTCGGCCGGCGTCGACGCGAACAGGAAGCCGCAGGACACCAGCACGATCAACCCGAACACGCCGATGACGTGCACCGTGTCGAGCGCGCCATGCAGGCTGCGCTTGTAGAGCTGGCGCAGCTGTTCGAACTTGCGGTCCAGGTACTCGGCCATGCGGTTGTGCTCGGCGCCTTCGCCGTGCGCGGGCTTGAGGATGCGCGAGCACATCATCGGCGTCAGGGTCAGCGCCACGATGCCGGAGATCACCACGGCGCCGGCCAGGGTGAACGCGAACTCGCTGAACAGCTTTCCGGTGATGCCGGTCAGGAAGCCGATGGGCGTGTACACCGCCACCAGGGTCAGGGTCATCGCGATCACCGGTCCGACCAGCTCGCGGGCGCCCTGGATGGCCGCGTCCATCGGCGTGGAGCCCTCCTCGATATGGCGATGGATGTTCTCGAGCACGATGATCGCGTCGTCCACGACCATGCCGATGGCGAGCACCATCGCCAGCAGGGTCAGCAGGTTGATCGAGAAGCCGAGCAGGAACATCAGGAACATCGCGCCGATCAGCGCCAGCGGCACGGTGACCGCGGGAATGACCGAACTGCGCACCGAGCCGAGGAACAGGAAGATCACGATCACCACGATGACCACCGCCTCGATCAGGGTCGCGCGCACTTCCTTGATGGCATCGCGGATGTAGATCGTGCTGTCGTAGTTGATGGTGGCGTCCAGGCCCTGCGGCAGTCGCGCCAGCAGGTCGGGCCAGATCTCGCGAACGCCCGAGGCCACGTCGAGCACGTTGGCTTCCGGACGCGCCTCCACGCCGACGAAGATCGCCGGGATGCCGTCCATGCGTGCGGTCGGATCGTAGTTCTCGGAGCCGAGCACCACATTGGCGACGTCGCGCAGCCGGACGACGCTGTCACCATCGGCCTTGATGACCACGTCGCGGAATTCCTCGACGCTGCGCAGATCGGTGTCGGCCTTCAGCCCGATCTTCACGTAGTTGCCGCGCGTCTCGCCCACGGCGGACAGCACGTTCTGGGTGCGCAGCCGGGCATAGACTTCGCCCGCCGTCAGGTTGTGCGCGGACAGGCGGTCGGCCTTGAGCCAGATGCGCATGGCGTACACGCTGGCGCCCAGGATCTCGGCCTTTTCCACGCCGGGAATCGCGGCGAGCTGGGGCTCGACGATGCGTACCAGGTAGTCGGTGATCTGGGTCTTGTCCAGCACCGGCGAGGTGAAACTCAGGTACATCGCGGCGGTGCCCTGGGCGGCGGCGATCTGCACCACCGGGTCCTCGGCCTCCTGCGGCAGCTGGTTGCGCAGCTTGCTGACCTTGGAGGAGATCTCGGTGAGCGCCTCGTTGGGATCCTTGTCCAGGCGCAGGTTGGCGATGATCAGGCTGCTGCCGAGCATCGTGGTCGAGGTCAGGAAATCGATGCCCTCGGCAGTGGCGATCTCGCGTTCCAGCGGCGTGGTGATGAATCCACGCATCAGTTCGGCGTCCGCACCCGGATAGGCGACCGATACCGTGATCTGCGCGTTCTGCAGCTCCGGGTACTGCCGCACGTTCAGATCCAGGCCGGCCCGGATACCGAGCAGCAGGATGATCAGGCTGACCACCGTCGCCAGCACCGGGCGGCGGATGAAGATGTCCGTGAACTGCATGGCGGGGGATTCCCTGCGGTAATGGAACGACGCGGTGTGCTCAGGAGTTGCTTGGCGTGGGGGCGATCTCGACCGCCGGGACCACGCTGTTGTCGATGATCACGGGTTGCTGGTTGCGCAGCTTGAGCAGTCCCGAGGTCGCCACCTGGTCGCCCTCTTCGAGGCCCTCGACCACGGCGACGAAGTCGCCGCGCGACTCGCCGAGCCGCACGAAGCGCTGCACCACCTCCAGCTTCGCCTGCGCGGCCTGTCCGGCGGCCGGTTCTGCCGGCGCGGCCGACTCTGCCGGCGCGGCCTGCGCATCGCGCTTGATCTCCTGCACCACGTAGACCGAGGTGCCGTAGGAGCTGTAGTCCACGGCGGTACGCGGGATGGCCATCACGTCGCGCTGGCCCGGCAGCACCAGCTTCACGCGGCCGAACTGGCCGGCGCGCAGGCGATGATCGGGGTTGGGCAGGCGCGCGCGAAGCCCGAAATTGCGCGTCGATTCATCGACACGCGGCTCGATGGCGATGACTTCGCCCTTGAACACCTGGTCCGGGAAGGCCTCGACCGTGACCTCCACCTGAAGCCCGGCCGCAACGCGTGACAGTTCCTGCTCGGGCAGCGAGAAGTCGAACTCGATGGGATCCAGCGACTGCAGCGAGACGATGCCGGTTCCGGGCGACAGGAACTGGCCGATGTTGACGCGTCGGATGCCGAGCGTGCCGCTGAACGGTGCGCGGATCTCCTTCTGCCCGAGCAGCGCGGCCTGCGCACTCACGGCGGCGGTCGCGGCCTCGGCCGCGGCCGCGGCGGCGGCGGGGTCGGGCGGCGAGAAAGCCGCACTCGTGGTAAGCGT
>CAMLNE010000079.1 GCA_946481265.1 uncultured Panacagrimonas sp.
GCACCGCGGTCAAGGCCATGATCCGCCGCATCGTCGATGGCGAGAGCCGTCACAGCCCGCTGTGCGACGGCGCCATCGCCGCGCTGCTGCTGCGCAAGGGGATCCGCGTTGCACGTCGCACCGTCGCCAAGTACCGTGAAGCCATGAAGATCGCGCCGGCCACCGCCCGTCGCGAGGCGCCCGCGCGTCGCGGTCTGCTGGTGCAGGCGGGGTGAAGCGGGAGAACACGATGGACAAGCTGCGCACGCTGCTGATCGACGACAACAAGGGCTTCGTTGTGCTGGCCAAGCATCTGCTGGCCGCTGTTCCCGAGGTCGATGTCATCGGCTGCGGCTATGACGGCTTCGATGCCGTGCGTCTGGCCGAGGAATTGCGCCCCGACCTGATCATCATCGACCTCGCGATGCCCGGCATGGGCGGCCTGCAGGCCACGCGCCTGATCAAGGCGCAGGACGCGCCGCCGCGCGTGATCATCGCCAGCCACTACGACGACGCCAGTCACCGCGAGCACGCGGCCGGCGCGGGCGCCGACGGCTTCGTCAACAAGCAGGAGTTCGAGCATCGCATCCCCGAGCTCGTGCGCGGGTTCATGCCCGGGGTGACGCATGCCTGAGTCCAGAGTGCTGGTCGTCGACAACGACGAAGCCCGGGCCCAGGCCATCGGCGCCTGCCTGCAGTTCATCGATTACAGCCCGGTCACCGTCGAGAGTGTGGGGGAGATCAAGCTTGCCGAGCGCCGGCCGCAGGACTGGCTCGCGGTGATGATCGGTGGCGTGGCCGACTGGAACCAGCTCGAAGACTTTGTCGGCTGGCTCAAGCGAGATCGGTACCATCCGCCGTTGCTGGTGCTGCCGCCGAACCACGAGAAGGCGGTATCGGCGTTCGAGCTCGACCGCAGCGCCTGCCTGCCGGTCGACTACCCGGTCAAGTACGCCCAGTTGAACGAGCTGCTGCGCCGCGCCGGCCTGGTGCGCATGGATCAGCAGTCCGCCCATGGGCGTGTCGCCGGGCCGTCGGGAAATTCGGCGGCCGTGCGCCGCGTCAAGCGCCTGGTCGAACAGGTCGCCACGCATGACACCACCGTCCTGGTCACCGGCGAGTCGGGAACCGGCAAGGAAGTGGTGGCGCGTGCCATCCACGAGCATTCGCATCGCCGCGACAAGCCCTTCGTGGCGGTCAATTGCGGCGCGATTCCCGCCGAGCTGCTCGAGTCCGAACTGTTCGGCCACGAGAAGGGCGCGTTCACCGGCGCCATCACCACGCGTCGTGGGCGCTTCGAGATGGCCGATGGCGGCACGCTGTTCCTCGACGAGATCGGCGACATGTCGCTGCCGATGCAGGTGAAGATCCTGCGTGCGCTGCAGGAACGCACCTACGAGCGCGTCGGTTCCAACCGCAGCCAGCGCTGCGATGTGCGCATCATCGCCGCCACGCATCGCAACCTCGAGCAGAACATCATCAAGGGCTCGTTCCGCGAGGACCTGTTCTACCGCCTGAACGTGTTTCCGATCGAGATGCCGCCGCTGCGCGAGCGCCTCGACGACCTGCCGCTGCTGATCGACGATCTGATCGCCAGTCTGGAGAAGCACGGGCACGGCACCGTGGCGCTGTCGCCGGCCGCGGTGGAAACGCTGCGTGCCTATCACTGGCCCGGCAACGTGCGCGAGCTGTCCAATCTGGTGGAGCGTCTTGCGGTGCTGCACCCGCGCGCCGTGGTCCAGCCTGGCGACCTGCCCAGCCGCTATCGCGGTGGCGCCGCCACCGGCACGGCGGCCGAGAGCGCGCCGCCGCCTCCCGCGCCCGCCCCGGGGCCGGACAGCGTGATGCCGGCGCGCCGGCAAGCTGGCGATGACGCGGTCCTGCCGCCGGATGGCGTGAATCTCAAGGACCACATCGAGAACATCGAGCTGGCCCTGATCAAGCAGGCGCTTGCGCAATCCAACGGCGTGGTCGCCCACGCAGCCAAGCTGCTCAACACGCGGCGCACGACGCTGGTTGAGAAACTGCGCAAGTACGGCCTGACGCGCGAACTCGCCGGCGACGTCGACGCCACCTCCTCGTCGGAGGTCTGATCCGGGCGACCCGGCCGTCGGGCCGGGCCGCCATCGGGAATCGATGCTGTCCCGATCAATGGCGGGGAGCCCGCGGGTTGGCCGGGCCGCCGGCGGTCGGCACGGCATAGGGGTCGTGCATCGGCCCGTCGGCCTCACGCTGCACATGCTCGCGAACGCGCGGAGCTTCATCGTGCAGGCGGCCGAGCGCGCGCTCCCATTCTGCGCGCAGGGGCTGGATGCCACTGCCGCCGATGGCCACGATGGCCGAACCGGCGACGATCGCGAGCATGGCGTAGAACAGGCCATTGACGATCGCCGGTGCGATTTGCAACTGGCTCAGGGCCGCGAACGCGCCCACGACGACAATCAGCGCCGAGGCGACGTTGGCGATGCTGCGTCCATAGGAAAGGCCGGCCATCAGCGATCCGACGATATCGTTCACGCCCTTGGCGATGGCCGTCGCCACCACCACGATGACGATCGCCACCAGCACGTTGGGCAGGAACATGATCACGTCGGTCAGCAGGGCGCTGACGGGATTTGTACCGAAGACCCCGAACGCCAGCTGCAGCACGAACAGGAACAGCGCGTAGAACAGTATCTTGCTGATCAGATCGCTGGCGTCGTAGCGCGTGCGCGCCAGGGCCTTGCGGACGCCACCACGCTCGACCAGGCGGTCGAAGCCGACGCGCTCGAGCACGCGGTCAAATACGCGCGCGAGCATTTTCGCGACGAAATAGCCGATCAGCAGGATGGCAAGGAACATCGCCATGCGCGGGACGTAGTAGGCGGCGGCCTGCCAGGCGGTCCCGAGTCCGCTGGCAAAGGTGGCGTTGAGTTCGTTCATGGAGATCTCCGGACATCGGTGAATGGCGCATGGCCGCATACGGCCATGCGCTGCGCGCACCAAGTTCCATACCCGCACGGCCCCGCAAGGTGCAACGGTGTCGATCGGTCGGCCCGGTGACGGCCAGATGCCCGGGCGCCCGGCGCCATTGCGTGAGCCCGGCGCGGCAATCCACTGCGCCCGGATGTCTCTGCTTTTGCTGATCGTCGATCCGGGGAGGGAAGCTGCCGGATGCGGCAAAGCCCGCCAGCGCCGATAATCGCGGCCCGAACTCCCCAAAGGAAAAGACCATGGCCGAAGCCTATATCGTCGATGCCCTGCGCAGCCCCACCGGCAAGCGCAAGGGCAAGCTCGCCCACATGCACGGTGCGGACCTGGGCGCCCATGTCCTCAAGCACATCGTCCAGCGCAACGCGATTCCCGCCGAGGAGTACGACGACGTGATCTTCGGCTGCCTGGATGCTGTCGGTCCGCTGGCCGGCAACATCGCGCGCAGCTCCTGGCTCGCCGCCGGCCTGCCGCTGACCGTTCCCGGCGTGGTCATCGATCGCCAGTGCGGCTCCTCGCAGCAGGCGGTGCACTTCGCCGCCCAGGCGGTGATGAGCGGCACCAACGATGTCGTCATCGCCGGTGGTCTGCAGACCATGACCTCGATTCCCATCATGTCCGCCGCGATGGCCGGCCAGGCACTGGGCTTCAAGGATCCGTACTCGGGTTCGAAGGGCTGGACCGCACGCTTCGGCGATGCACCCGTGTCGCAGTTCCACGGCGCCGAGATGATGGCCGACAGGTGGAACCTGTCGCGCCAGGACCTGGAAGTGTTCGCGCTCGAATCGCACCGCCGTGCGCGCGCCGCCATCGCCGAGGGACGCTTCAACCGCGAGCTGGTGCCGCTCGAGGGCCTGGAGCAGGACGAGACCACGCGCGAGACCTCGCTCGAGCAGATGGCCAAGCTCGAACCGCTCAGGCCGGGCGGCAAGATCACGGCCGGCGTGTCCAGCCAGACCTGCGACGCCTCGTCGGCGATGCTGATCGTCTCCGAGAAGGCGCTCAAGAAATACAACCTCAAGCCGCGCGCGCGCATCCACCACATGAGCGTGTACGGCGACGACCCGATCATCATGCTGTCGGCGCCGATTCCCGCCACGCGCAATGCGATGAAGAAGTCCGGCATGAAGCTCGAGGACATTGACCTGGTCGAGATCAACGAGGCGTTCGCGCCGGTGGTGCTGGCCTGGCTCAAGGAGACCGGCTATCCGCACGAGAAGACCAACGTCAACGGCGGCGCGATCGCGCTGGGCCATCCGCTGGGCGCCACCGGTGCCAAGCTGATGACCACGCTGCTGCATGAGCTGGAGCGCACCAACAAGCGCTACGGCCTGCAGACGATGTGCGAGGGTGGCGGCCTGGCCAACGTGACGATCATCGAACGGTTGTAGATCCGTAGCCCGGTCGTCATCCGGGGGTTGTCCGCCGATGCGGTGAACCCCTGGATGGCGCCCGGAGCTCAGGCGCCCGATCCTCTCCATGGATCCGAGCTTCTGCAATACGCGCTTCCTGCGCATCGCCTACCGGGCGGCGGGCCCGCTCGACGGTGCACCGGTGCTGCTGCTGCATGGCTGGCCGGACGATGCCAGCACCTGGGATGCGATCGTGCCGGCGCTGCATGCATCCGGATATCGCACCTTCGCGCCCTGGCTGAGGGGCTTCGGGCCGACGCGTTTTCTTCGTGGCGACACGCTGCGCTCGGGCGAGATCGCGGCGATGGCGCAGGACGCGCTGGATTTCATGGATGCGCAGGGAGTCGACCGCTTCGCGGTGGTGGGCCATGACTGGGGCGCGCGCATCGCCTACCTGCTCGCGGCCACGCAGCCGCAACGGCTGCGCTGCTGCGCCGCCTTGTCGCTGGACTGGCAGCCCGGTGCCTTGCCGACGCCGGACCTCGAACAGGCCCAGGCGTTCTGGTACCAGTGGTTCATGGCCACCCGGCGCGGCGCCGACGTCCTGCGTGCGCAGGGTCGGGCGTTTGCCCGCCGCATGTGGGAGACCTGGAGCCCGTCGGGCTGGTTCGACGATGCCGGCTTCGATGCGGTGGCCGCGTCGTTCGACAACCCGGACTGGGTCGAGGTGACCTTGCACAGCTACCGCGTGCGCTGGGAGCAGGCCGACCCGGATCCGCAGCACGCGGACCTCGCGCGGCGTGCACGCGAGGCCACCGGCATCCAGGTGCCCGTCCTGGCGATCCATGGCGCTGCGGACCGCTGCATCCTGCCGCCCCGCGGCGAGGGCGGCGCGGCGTACTTCCGCGCCGGCCACCAGCGCCGGATGCTGGCCGGTGTGGGCCATTTCCCGACGCGCGAGGCGCCGCAGCTCGTGGCGCAGTGGCTCGTCGACTTCCTCGATCAAGGCCGCTGAACGGGCGCATCGCGCCGCAGCCAGCCTCCGCGCACGGGCTCGACCTTGCGCAGCCGTCGCGGTAGGCGCGGCAGCGCCCCCTCGGCTTCGATCAGTCCGAGCCGCAGCATCAGCGCATGCGCATCGTGCGGCGCGTGGACCTTCACGTCGTTGTCGAAGTAGCAGTAGACGTCGCGCGAACGTCGTGCCGTCGATGGCAGACCAGGCGCCACCAGGCGCGCATCGCGCACCTGGCCACCGGCGCGCCAGGCCTCGATGCGTCTTGCCCACCGGTCCAGTGCGGCATCGGTGTAACCGCTGGCGTAGAGCGACTCGTCCCCGTGCAGGCGCAGGTAGACGAAATCTGCGGTCAGGTCCTCGAACAAGGGCCAGCGGCCGGCAGTATCGGCGACGACGAGCGCCACGCGATGCCGCCGCAGCAGGCGCACGAAGGATTCGGTCGCGAAGCTGTCGTGCCGGATCTCCACCGCGTGTCGCAGGCGCCGCGAGCGGTCGAAGGCCAGGCGCGTGCGACCTTTCATCCTCGCGTCGCGCGTCGACGCCAGCTTCGCCGCGGCGGCCGTGGTGCGCGGCAGCAGACCCAGGAAGGTGTCGAACAGGGCCTCGTCGTAACGCAGGCTGGGCGGAAATTGCCAGAGAAAGGGCCCGAGTCTGGGACCGAGTTCGAACAAGCCCTGCGCGAAGAAATTGGCCAGCGCCTGCGCCGGCTCGCGCAGTCGCCGGATATGGGTGAGGTAGCGGCCGCCCTTGATCGAGAAGACGAAGTCGGCCGGCGTCTGCTGCGCCCACTGCGCGTAGGTGGCCGGCCGCTGCAGCGAGTAGAAGGAGCCGTTGAGCTCGATGCTGGGAAATTTCGATGAGGCGAATTCGAGCTCCGCGCGCTGCGGCAGTCCCTGCGGGTAGAACACCCCGCGCCACGGCGGATAGCGCCAGCCGGAGATGCCGATGCGGACCTTGCCCATGCGGACCGGCCAGCAAGCGCGATGCCGCGCGCCGGTGTCCGGCGGGCACCCCGGAAAGGGCTGCGAACACCGGCGCGCCTGACGTCATCGCGCGGCCTGCGGGCTTGCGGTCCTCCGGGTGCGGATCGTGCTCATCGCCAGGGGACCCCATGCCACCGGAGTGCTTCCATGAAAAAGCGACCTCTGCCGACCGCGATCGCCGAAGAGCCTGCCCCGCGCCGCCCCGCGCAAAAGCCCGATCCACTTCCGCCGCGAGATGACGAGCCGGACGAGGCGGTGCGCGGTCGTGACCGCCTGATCGAGAACGAGCGGCGGCCGATGGATCCGGGCCTGTTCGATTCGGCGCATTCATGAGGCGCGGCGGGCCGCAGTCATACCCGCTGCTGCCGATCCTGCGCGCGCTCGCCTTCGCATGGGCCGCCGCCACCGCGTCCGCCGCGCATGCGCAGCAACGGGCTCCGGCCGATGCTCCGGTGCCGCTTCCCGCCAAGCAGGTGCTGGCGCCAACAACGGAGACGATCGGTCCGAAATCCAGCGGCGCCGCCACCCTGCGTGCGCAGATCCTGCTCGATCGCGCGCGCTTTTCGCCCGGCGAGATCGACGGTCGCTACGGCTCGAACATGAAGGGCGCCATCACCGGGTTCCAGGCCGACCGCGCACTGGAGGTGACCGGCGTGATCGATGCCGCGACCTGGCAGGCGCTGGATCGCGACCGCACGCCGGTCCTGGCGGAGTACCGCATCCGCCACGAGGACGTGGCAGGCCCGTTCGTGCCGGTGCCGCAGGACATGATGGAGAAATCGAAGCTGCCGGCACTCGGTTATGCCTCGGCGGCGGAGGCGCTGGGCGAGCGCTTTCACGTCAGCCCGGAGGCTCTCGCGCAGCTCAATCCGGGCAAGGACCTGTCCCGTGCGGACGCGCAGATCCTGGTGCCCAACGTGCGTGAACCGGGCAAGGTCGAAGGCGTGGAGCGCGTGGTGGTCGACGAGTCGGCGTCCACCGTTTCGCTGCACGACGCGCAGGGCGGGGTGCTCGCGCAGTTCCCCGCGTCGACCGGCAGCCGCCGCGACCCGCTGCCGATCGGCCGCTGGAAGGTCAACGGGGTCGGCCGCAATCCCGAGTTCAAGTACAACCCGGACCTGTTCTGGGATGCGGATCCGGACCACGCCAGGGCGCTGATCCCGCCCGGTCCGAACAACCCGGTCGGCCTGGTGTGGGTGGACCTGAGCAAGCCGCACTACGGCATCCACGGCACGCCGGAGCCTTCGAAGATCGGCAAGACGCAGTCGCACGGCTGCATTCGCCTGAGCAATTGGGACGCCATCACGCTGGCCGACTCGGTGAGCCCGGAAATGCCCGCACTGCTGCGCAAATGAGCGGCATGCGCAACGGCGCCGTGCGCTTGCAGAGCCTTGTCCTGGGCCTCGTCCTGGCGGGCGGCGCGTGCCGGGCCGGCGACCTCCCGGATCCGCGGCCCATGCAGCCGGGATCCCTTTCCGCGGCGGCGGCCGAGGCCATGCGCGGCTCGCTGCCGCTGCGCGTGCCGATCGATGGCATCCAGCCGCGGATGCTGGTGGACAGCTTCGCCGATGGCCGCGCAGGTGAGCGCCAGCATGAGGCGCTGGACATCCTCGCGCCGCGCGGCACGCCGGTGCATGCCGTCGACGACGGAACGGTGATCAAGCTGTTCCACAGCAAGCCGGGTGGAGACACCGTCTACCAGTTCGATCCGCGCGCGATCCTGGCCTACTACTACGCGCACCTGGACCGTTACGCGGACGGCCTGGCCGAGGGCCAGGTGGTGCAACGCGGCGACCTGCTGGGTTACGTCGGCAGCACCGGCAACGCCGACCCGTCGACGCCGCACCTGCATTTCGCCGTGTTCGAGCTGGGCCCCGGACGACAGTGGTGGAAGGGCCGCGCGATCAATCCGCTTGCGTTGATGAGTGCGTCGCCGTCGTCGCGGCCTTGACCAGCGCACCGGCCGGCTGGCAGGCGAGGAAGCGCGAGGTCTTCAGCCAGGCCGGGTCCGGGTAGTAGGCGAACAGATACTGGCCCTGGCGCAGGCTGTCGATCAGCGGCCGCGCGATCTCGGGGCGCACCGCCGGGCAGCCGTGGCTGCGGCCGAGCCGTCCGGCCAGATCGATGAAGGATTCCCTCACGTAGTCGGCACCGTGCACGACGATCGCCCGCTCGTAGGCACGGTCGTTGAAGCCGGCTTCCAGGCCTTCCAGGCGCAGGGAGTATCCGTTGCTGCCGTCGTAGGCCTCGCCCGTGCGGAACAGGCCCAGGCTCGAGGTCAGGCTGTCCGGCTTGTTGGAGAAGCGCACCGCCATCACCTGGCCGGTGCCGCGGCCGTGCGCGACGCGCTCCCGGAACAGCAGCTCGCCGCTGGCAAGGTCATAGACCCACAGGCGCGGCTGGTTCGCGGACAGGCTGTAGTCGATCAGCGCGAGTCGCTGCGCCGGGGGCAGGCCCGAGGCCTGCGCGCAGGCAACCGCCTGCAGTCCCAGCTCGAGAACGCGAGGTCGCGGTTGCTCCGAGCCGATGCGCGGCTTCTGCAGCGAGCCCTGGCCCGGCGCGCCGGCAGCGCCGACCCCCAGGGGCAGCAGCAAGAGGCTGGCAAGGCGGATCCAGCGAAGAAAGTTCAAGAGACCGGAGAGCAGGTTCGGGCTGGCGAAGGGTTGAGACTGTGCCGGGTTACGCTGGTTCCCGTGAATGGCCGGACGGTACGCGCAGCGGGCGTCGCGCTGGGGCATGGTATCCGGACCCCTTTCCAACGGAGAACTCCCCATGACGTCGACGATCCGCTCGATCGCCGGTTTCGGCGCGCTGGTCACCGGCGCGGGCAGCGGCATGGGCCGGGCCACGGCACGCCTGTTCGCCGAGGAAGGTGCGCGCGTGGCGGTGACCGATCGGGACGCCGCGGCCGCCGCCACGGTTGCCGGTGAACTCGGCGGCGACGCACGGGCCTGGAAGATGGACGTCGCCGATGGGGCGGAAGTCGTGCGCGTGATCGACGAAGTGGCCGCGCACTTCGGTCGCCTGGATCTTGTCGTCAACAACGCCGGCATCATCGCCTTCTGTCCGCTGGACGATCCGGGCTACGACGAGACCTGGATGCGGGCACTGCAGGTCAACCTGACCGGTCAGCAGCGCGTGGTGCGCGCGGCACTGCCCTACCTGCGCCGTGCGCCGGCGGCCCGCATCGTCAACATCGCCTCGACCGAGGCGCTGGGCGCCACCCGCCACAACGGCCCGTATGCCGCGGCCAAGGCGGGTGTCACGGGGCTGACGCGCAGCCTGGCGGTCGACCTGGGTCCCGAGGGCATCACCGTCAACTGCATCTGCCCGGGGCCGATCGAGACGGCGATGACGCAGTTCGCCTCGCCGCAGGACAAGCAGACCTACGCGCAGCGGCGTACGGCCCTGCGACGCTACGGCCGGCCCGAGGAGGTGGCGCACATGACCCTTAGCCTGTGCCTGCCAGCGGCCTCGTTCATCACCGGCGCGGTGATTCCGGTCGACGGCGGCCTGATGGCGCGCAACGCCTAGCGCGCAGGGCAGCCACGCTCGGGAAATGCGTCGTCGCGACGATTCCGTCGTGGATGCCTATCCCGGCGGTGACGGCCGGACGCGGACGATGGCCTGAACAGCCACTCGCAACAGCCGCATCCCCCACGATGGACCGAATGCTTCGGGCCATGAACCGTGGTGGCCGTATTGATGGCGACGATCTAGCCCATCCCAACGAGAAACCAATGGCCAATGTTCCGGCCGATCAGCATGAATTCCCCGTTCGCCGCCGCTGCGCGTCGCTGCGTGAATCCGGGGCGCGAGCGCCGCGACGCGCGAGCGTCCGGCGCCGGCGCTCATGCCGCCTTCTTTTTCTTCTTCTCGGCCGGCTTGGCGGGCGGGCGCACCCGCGTGGCCTTCACCGCGTTGGAGCGCGTCTCGGTGATCTCGAACAGGTAGCCGCCGATCTCCACCTGGCGTCCCGCCTGGGGAATGTTCTCGAGCTTCTCGAGCAGCAGGCCGTTGACGGTCTTGGGTCCGTCGGTGGGCAGCTTCCAGCCCAGCGAGCGATTGAGGCTGCGCAAGGTCACCGAGCCGGACATGCGATAGCTGCCATCGGGATCGGCGTAGACATTCTTGATGCGTGTGGCCGGGTCCGAGGTGAATTCGCCGACCACCTCCTCGAGGATGTCCTCGAGCGTGACCAGGCCCTGGATGTCGCCGTACTCGTCGACGACAAAGCCGATGCGCCGCTTCTGGTTCTGGAAGTTCAGCAGCTGCTGGTTCAGCGGCGTGCCTTCCGGGATGAAGTACGGCTCCTTGGCCAGCTCCACCAGCGAGCGCGTGTCGAGCGTGTCGTCGGCCAGCATCGGCATCATCCGCCGCACATGGATGACGCCGACCAGCTCGTCGATCGAGCCGCTGAACAAGGGCAGGCGCGTGTGCTGGGTGGAAACGATCTGCGCGCGGATCTGCTCCCAGCTCAGCGAGACGTCCACGCCCACGATCTCGTTGCGCGGCACCATGATGTCCTCGACCGTGCCCTTCTCCAGATCCAGGATCGACAGCAGCATGCGCTGGTGGCGTTGCGGGATCATCGCACCGGCTTCGGCCACCACCGTGCGCAGTTCCTCGGTCGACAGGCTGTACTGCGCCGCCTCCTCGGGACTCACGCCGAACAGGCGGATGGTGCGGTTGCCGATCAGGTTGACGATGTCGATCAGCCAGCCGAACAGCTTGATGATGGGCCAGTAGAGGTAGGCGGCCGGCAGCGCCAGGCGTTCGGGGTTGAGTGCGCCCAGGGTCTTGGGCATCGACTCGGAGAATATGAAGATCAGCAGGGCGGTGCCGACCGTCGCCACCACGATGGCGGTCTCTGGGTTGCCCGAGAGGCGCTGTGCGATGGTCAGCAGCAGCATCGGGATCAGCGCCTGCGCGATGTTGTTCAGCAGCAGGATCAGGCCGATCAGGCGGTCCGGACGTTCGAGCAGCTGCTGCGCCATGCGCGCGCTGCGTTCGCCCTTCTGTGCACGCGTCTTGAGCCGGTACCGGTTGATCGACATCAGGCTCGTTTCCGAGCCGGAGAAGAATCCCGAGATCAGGATGCAGGCCACCAGGGCGGCGACCAGGAAAGGCAGTGGGATATTTTCCAAAAAGCGCGCTTTTCGTGCGGGCGTGCGAGCCCAGTAGTTACTGAATCAGGAGTGAACCTGTCAACCGCGGCAACATCGGATCTGGTTTCAAACCCAGTGTTTCCCAAAGAGTTGTTCGAGAATCAGCTTGCTGCCGAAGTAGGCCAGGATGAGGGTCGCGTAACCGGCGAGCGCCCAGCGGATGGCGGTCCGGCCGCGCCAGCCGTGGCGCCAGCGACCCCACAGCAGGGTGCCGAAGATCAGCCAGGCGGTGATCGACAGCACCGTCTTGTGCGCAAGGTGCTGGGCCAGCCAGTCGTGGACGAACCACAGCCCGGAGAGCAGGGTCAGGCTGAGCAGGACGAAGCCCACCGCGATCAGCTGGAAGAGCACCCGCTCCATCGTCTGCAGCGGCGGCATGCGGCCGCCGACCGGCGTCGCGCGGTGCAGGTGCAGCAGGCGGTCCTGCACCGCCAACGCCACCGACTGGGCGGCAGCCAGGGTCAGCAGGCCGGCCGAGAGCAGGGACATCAGCACGTGCACGCTCACCTGCCACTCGCTGAGTCGAACGGCGCTGACCGGCGAGGGCGCCAGCGCCGTCCACACCGCGAACAGCCCAGCCAGGGGATAGACCGCCACGCCGTTGATCGCGATCGGCTCGCGAAACGAGAACAGCCAGAGCAGCAGGGCCGATTGCCAGGCGAACAGGGAGGCCGCCTCGGTCACCCCGATGCGCAGGCTGCCCTGGTGCACCAGGCTCAGGGCCAGCGCCGCGAAGTGCAGGGCGATGCCCAGCGGCGCCAGCCAGCCGGACCGGTCGTTCCGGTGCCACAGGGCGATGGCTGCGCCCAGGTAGGCGGCAAGGCTCAGGGCAGACAGGCTCAGGGCGGTCATGGATACGCCGGAGAATACCACCGGGTTCGCCGGGGTCCGCTGCGAGGCACGGCGGACCGCCGCGGGGGCTCGCCGTTTGCCCCGGGAGCCCACGGATTCGCGTGCTAGCATCGGATCGACATCGCGAGAGCACCATGCCGATAAGAGTGCTGGGTTGCAGTGGTGGCGTCGGTCCGAACCTGCGGACCACCAGCCTGCTGCTCGACGAGGAGATTCTGGTCGACGCCGGCACGGGAGTCGGCGACCTGAGCCTGGACGAGATGCGGCGCATCAACCGCGTCTTCCTGACGCACGCGCACCTCGATCATGTCTGCGGCCTGGCGTTCATGGCCGACAACCTCTTCGGCGAGGTGCCGCATCCGATCGAGGTCACGGCCATCGCGCAGACGATCACGGCCGTCCGCACGCACCTCTTCAACTGGCAGTTGTGGCCGGATTTCTCGGCGCTGCCCGATGTCCGGTCGCCGCTGATCGTGTTCCGCGAATCCGGCGTCGGCGAACGCCACGACCTGGGCGGCGGCCGCAGCATCCAGTCGTTTGCCGTGCGGCACACGGTGCCGGCGGTCGGCTATGTGCTCCGTTCCGCGCGCGGCGTGTTTGCCTTCACCGGGGACACCGGCGCCTGCGAGCCGATGTGGGATTTCCTCAACAGCCTGCCGCGGCTGGACAAGCTGATGATCGATGTCGCCTTCCCCGACGAGCAGGCCGAGCTCGGCGTGATCTCCCGCCACTACACGCCCAGCCTGCTGGGCGGCGACCTCGAGCGGCTGCGGCACCGGCCGCAGCTGCTGCTCACCCACCAGAAGCCGGGCTGCGAGGAGCTGCTGCGATCCGAGTGCGCCGAGCTGCTGGGAGCCTGGGATTTCGTCCACCTGGAACGCGGCACGGTGATCGATATCTGAACGGCATGTCCTGTACCCGGTCGGGCGCTTTTCGCGCCCGCACGCGATCGTGTTGCACTTGAGCCGACCAGCCGGCTGCCAACGGGCCGGACACTAGGTTCGCCGGCGCCTGCGACGTAAGCTTGCGATCCGTCCGTCGCATCCGCCG
>CAMLNE010000080.1 GCA_946481265.1 uncultured Panacagrimonas sp.
ACGCGGCCTGGAAGCGTGCTGCGCTGACCTGGCCGGGCCCCAACACCTGGGTGTTCCCCTGCACCGAGCAGACGCCGCCCTGGATCAGCGGCGACCAGCCCTCGGTGGCGGTGCGCATCTCCGCACACGAGACCGTGCGTGCGCTGTGCGAGGCCTTCGGTGGCGCGCTGGTGTCCACCAGCGCCAACCGCAGCGGGCGCCCACCGGCGCTGTCGGCCACGCAGACGCGGCTGTATTTCGGCGACGCGCTCGACTACCTGCTGCCCGGTTCGCTGGGTGGCCTGCCACGACCTACGTCAATTCGCGACGCGCAGACCGGGCATATCCTGCGCCGATGAACAGTTCATCCGGACAAGCGGGGGCAGAGGCGGTCGAGCACTGGTTGCGCGACCTGCAGACGCGCATCTGCGATGCACTCGAGCAGGCCGACGGCGCGGCACGTTTCTGCCGCGACGCGTGGACGCGGCCCGGTGGCGGTGGCGGCCTGACGCGCGTGCTGGAAAACGGCGCGCTGTTCGAGCGCGCGGGCGTGGGCTTCTCGCTCGTGCACGGCCCGAACCTGCCGCCCTCGGCGAGCGTGGCGCGACCCGAGCTCGCCGGCCGCAGCTTTCGCGCGATGGGCGTCTCGCTGGTGCTGCATCCGCGCAATCCCTATGTCCCGATCACCCATCTCAACGTGCGCTACCTGGTCGCCGAAAAGCCGGGCAGCGAGCCGGTGTGGTGGTTCGGCGGGGGCTACGACCTGACGCCCTGCTATCCCTTCGAGGAGGACGCGGTGCACTGGCATCGCTGCGCGAAGGCGGCCTGCGACACGGTCGACCCAGGCATTTACGCGCGCCTGAAGAAGCACTGCGACGACTATTTCTTCCTGCGCCACCGCGGCGAGACGCGCGGCATCGGCGGACTGTTCTGCGACGACTGGACCGAGCAGGGCTTCGACGCCAGCTTCGCGCTGATCCGCGCCATCGGTGACAGCTTCCTGCCCGCTTACCTGCCGATCGTCGAGCGGCGTCGCCACAGCGCGTACGGCGAGCGCGAGCGCGAATGGCAGCTCCTGCGCCGCGGCCGCTACGTGGAATTCAACCTGGTCTGGGACCGCGGCACCCTGTTCGGGCTGCAGTCCGGCGGTCGCACCGAGTCGATCCTGATGTCGATGCCGCCCGAGGTGCGCTGGCGCTACGATGCGACGCCCGAGGCCGGCTCGCCCGAGGCCAGGCTGATCGAAGACTTCCTGAAGCCGCGCGACTGGCTGGCTGGCTGATCGCGCCCCCGCACCGGAACCGGAGTTCGAATGACGCTGACCGAGCTGCGGTACCTGGTGAACCTCGACAAGGAGCGGCACTTCGGCCACGCCGCGGAGCGCTCCTTCGTGTCGCAGCCGACGCTGTCGGTGGCGATCAAGAAGCTCGAGGACCAGCTCGGCGTGACCTTGTTCGAGCGCATGCGCGGCGAGGTCAAGCCGACGCCGGTGGGTGAGCGGATCGTGGCGCAGGCCAAGCGCGTGCTGGCCGAGGCCAAGCGGGTGGAGGATCTTGCCCGCGAAGGGCAGGACGAACTGGCCGGGCCGCTGCGCTTCGGCGCGATCTACACGGTCGGTCCCTACCTGCTGCCGCACCTGGTGCCCCTGTTGCGCCAGCAGACGCCGACCATGCCGCTGGTGATCGAGGAGAACTTCACCGCGCACCTGATCGAGCAGCTGCGCGACAACGAGATCGACGTGGTCTGCGTGGCGGTGCCCATCGAGTCGCCACAGGGCCTGAGCATCTGGCCGGTGTACGACGAGGACTTCATGGTGATCCTGCCCTCCGAGCATCGCTGGGCGGGCGAGCAGCAGATCACCGCGCGACGCCTGGCCGAGGAGCCGCTGCTGCTGCTCGGGTCCGGCCACTGCTTCCGCGACCAGGTGATCGAGGCCTGCCCCAAGTGCGTGGACCCGGACGGCAACGGGCCGCGTCCGCAGACCGGCAGCAGCCTGGAGACGATCCGCCACATGGTGGCGGGCGGCCTGGGCATCACCGTGCTGCCACGCTCCTCGGTGGAGAACCGGCCGGCGCAGGAAGTGCCGCTGCTGGTCGCGCGACCCTTCGCCGGCAAGGCGCCGTCGCGGCGCATCGCCCTGGTGTGGCGCCGTACCTTCCCACGCCACCAGGCCATCCGCGCGCTGCGCGACGCGATCCTCGCCAGCCCCATGCGCGGGGTCGAGTTCCTGCCCGAGGCGGAGGCGACGGAGGGCAGCTAGCCGGGCGGCTTGTCGGCGGCGCGACGACGCGAGGTGCCGAGGCGTTCCTGCGGCGCGGCCCAGGTCGGGGCCGGAGTCCTGAGCTTGCGCGCCCGGATCATGCCGGCAGCGGCCTGGCGGTCCTCGTCGGTGACGATGCGACCGAAGCCGTCGTTGACCAGGCGCACGTCCTCGCCGAAATGGGTGCGTTGCCGGACCAGGTGTCCGGACTGCACGAGTGCCTGCAGGCCGGTCTCGAGATCCGCATCGCGCAGGCGCGTCTCCTTCCAGGCCTTGGCGAGCATGTCGAAGGTCAGGCTGCCACCCGGGGCGATCCCGCGGTTCTTGAAGATGTCGTGGATGGCAAGCTGGAAGGACCGGGGCGTGATCTGCATGGCGAAGCGGCGGCGCGGGGGCGGGGAACGCGCGCAGAGTCTGCCATGCGACGCTGCGCGTGGCATGCGGTCCTGCCGGCCTCAGGCGGCCTCGATGCGCAGCCGATGGGCCTTCGCGATGGTGGACGTCCAGGCCTCGGACAGGCCGGCCTGCGCGGCGAATTCGGTCCAGCGGCGAACGGCGCCGAGCACCTCGTCGAGGAGCGCCATCGCGCGGCCGCGCTTGAGCATCGCCGCCTTGGCGCAGGCATCGAGGTCCTGCAGCGTGAAGCCGTCACGCTTGCCGTTGATCGTCATCTGGTGGTGCGCCGTCCAGTCGCCGGATGGGTTGTAGCTGTAGGTCACGTCGAAGGCCGGCGCGAGCGACCACTGTCCCTGCGGGTCCATCAGGAAGGCGATGTTCTTCACGTGGTCGTCCTGGTTGCGGGCGACCACGTTGAACAGCATGCGGCGGAACTGTTCCTCGAGGGCCGCCATCGGCAGGCCGAGCTGGCGGATCGTCATCAGGGCCTGCTCGTAGCCGTAGGCACCGGCCTGGTTGAAGTCGAAATGCGCCAGCGCACCGAGCGACTGCATGTGCAGCTTGGCGCCGCCTTCGAGACGGTCGAAACGTCGCGTCATGAAATGGCGGCGGCCGTTCTCCTCCAGCAGGCGGCACTCGCTGATGGCGATGCCGGCCGCCCGGGCCATCAGGTGGTAGGCGTACTCGATGACGCCGTAGCCGCGCGGGTCCTCGAGCTCCTTGTCGCGGTTGCCGGACACGCCGTCGAACTTGATCAGCCAGTACTCGAAGCCCTCGCCCGCGGGAACCTGTCCCGAGCGGATCTCCTGCGTTGCGCGGTTCCAGGCGATCACCGCCTTGGCGCGCGCACCCCCGGCCGAGGTGCCGACGCTCAGGATGTCGGCCAGGGCCTTGTCGCGCGCCTTGTCGCCGAGATGGCCGCGGAAATGTTCGCGCTGGGTCAGCACGTCCGAGGCCAGCTCCACCAGGGCGTCGATCTCGATCCTGCTCGCCCGGCGCGGCCGCGGGCCCGTCACCGGCGCGAACTCCAGCGCCCCCATGCCGCGCGTGCCCGTGTAGCAGAGGCGCTCGACCGCGTTGAAGCTGGAGGCGGTGCGGCCCTGCGTCGCCAGCCAGGCGTCGATCAGGGCATTGCCGAAGCGGTCGGGCAGGGAGTCCGCGAGCAGGCCCGGCAGGCCATGGAAGGTGGGCTGCGGCAGTTCGGGAAAGCTGTAGAGCTGCCGGCCCAGCGGCATCATCAGCGGCGAAATCTGGATGCCGCTGTCCGCGAAATCGGCGTCGTACTCGAATACCGCGGTGTCACGCCCGGTCTCCAGCGACACCGCGCCGATGGTGCGCCCCCAGAGCCGGACTTCGGCGAGCGTCACGACCCACCGGGGCCCCCGCGAAGTCGCTTTTCACTTCGCGGGGTGGTGTCGCCGGGGACGGTTTCGGCCCAGGTCCATTTCTTCTTCTTCGCGGCCGTGCGGCGGGCACCCGAGGCGCGCAACCGGGGCTTGCCCTGCCGTCGGATCCGGGCCATCGGACTCGCCGCCGGCGCGGCGATCAACAGGTCGAAGCGCTCCAGCAGGCCGAGCACCCGGCACACGCGCACCAGGCTCGAGAGCTGGGTTGCGACCTCACCCGACTCCAGGCGCTCGATCGTGCGCTTGGACAGCCCGGCCTGTTCGGCCAGTCCGGCCTGACTCAGGTTGGCCGCGAGGCGGGTCGCGGCCAGGCGTTCGCCCAGTTCGTGGAGGACCGCTTCATCGGTGGTGGTGGCCTGGATGCGCATGATTCGCCAGAAAAGACGACAAGGGGACCATAGCAGATCCAAGTCGCCGGATATGGCGAATTTGATCAATTCGTCATATATGCCGAATTATCGTAATTCAGCGAGTCTATTCGTCAATAATGACGAATTGAACGTGAGCATTTCTGCTTCCTCGGGGAGGCGCGGGCCACCGGCCGCGTCAGCCGCGCAGCATCTCGATGCCGACCAGCACCAGCATGCCGGCGAAGGCGAGCTGCAGCTTGCGCGGCGTCAGGTGGTGCGCCAGGCGGGCGCCAAAAGGCGCCATCAGGGTGCTGGCGACCGCCAGGCCGGCGAAGGCGCTGCCGCTGACATAGCCCAGGGCGGGCTCCGGGACGCCGGCCTGCTGCCAGCCTGCGATGACATAGCCCAGTGCCCCCGCCCAGGCGATCGGGATGCCGCCGGCGGCCGCCGTCCCCACGCTCTGGCGAAGCGCGTAGCCGCGCAGGGCCAGGTAGGGCCCGGTCAGCGAGCCGCCACCGATGCCGATGAGCGAGGACAGCACGCCGATGATGCCGCCCGCCACGCCGAGCTCGGCGGTGCGCGGCAGCGCCATGCGTTCCATCGCGCCGAACCGGTAATCCAGGGCCATCTGCAGGGCGATCAGCAGACTGCTCACGCCGACCAGCCGGCGCAGGGCCAGGCCGGGCAGCGCATCGGCGATGAAGGCACCGGCCAGCGCGCCGACCGCGAGCGCCGGGCCGTAGACGCGCAGCACGTCCCAGCGCACGCCGCCGCGACGATGGTGCGACAGGGACGAGCTCAGCGAGGTCAGCGCGATCACCGCCAGCGAGGTGCCCAGCGCGACATGCATGACGATGGCCGCCGGCACGCCCTGGCCGGCGAGCACGAAGGCGAGCGCCGGCACCATCACCATCCCGCCACCGATCCCGAACAGGCCGGCCAGCACGCCGGCGACAGCGCCCGTGGCGAGAAAGATCAGCAGGGTTTCCATGGGCGGTGCAGGAGGCCGCGGCGAGACGCCGGGAGAGGTTCAGGAGGCGATTCGTACAATGCGGCGCGCATCCTACGCATCCGATCGTCGCCATGCTCCGCAACGCCCTGATCCTTGCCGCCGTATTGCTGCCCGCGCCGCTGTACGCGGCACCCGCCGCCGCCGACCCCCTGGCGCCGGCACGCGCCGCCTTCGAACAGGCGCTGGCCGGTGTGCCGCGCGGCTCGGCGGAAGACACCGACTCCGTCCTGCTGCGCGAGTACCCCCTGTATCCCTGGCTGGAGGCCGCGCGCCTCGAGTGGCAGCTCGCGCGCGATCCGCAGGCGCCCGACTCCGCGATCGCCGCTTTCCTGGGTCGCGACGGCGATGCGCCGTGGACGCGCAGCCTGCGCAGCGCGTGGCTCAAGAAGCTGGCCGAACAGCGGCGCTGGCCGGAGTTCCTCGCCTACTACGTGGAGGCGCGCGCCGATACCTCGCTGCGCTGCCACGCGATCGTGGCGTCGATCGAGACCGGGCCCACGCCGGAGCTGGTCGGTCCGGCGCTGGCGCTCTACCGCACGGGCTCGGCCCTGCCGGCGGCCTGCACGCCGATGATCGACTGGCTTGCCGGGCAGGGGGCGCTCGGCGTCGAGCAGATCGCCGAGCGCACGCGCCTGGCGCTCGAGGCCAGCCAGATCGCGGTCGCCCGCATGCTGATCCGGCAGCTGCCCGAAGCGCAGCGCGGCGCCTACCAGCGGTGGGCCGACGTGATCGATGCGCCGTCGCGCCACCTCGAGCGCGCGATCGCGCAGGGGGTGGAGCCGCGCGCCGTGATCGACGGCTTCAGCCGGCTCGCGCGCGCCGACGCGGACCAGGCGGCGGTCGTTCTCGCGCGCATCGAAGCGAACTGCGGCACGCCCTGCGACCTGCGTTCGCCCGGCACCATCGGCGAGATGCGCCGCGAGATCGCGCTGAACCTGTCGTGGAGCCGCCGTCCGGAGACCGTCGGCATGTTCCGCCAGGTGCCGGAGGCGGCGCTCGACGAGCGCGGGCACGAATGGCGCGTGCGCGCCGCGCTGTGGGCCGGCGACTGGACGCAGGCAGCGAACTGGATCGCGCTGATGCCGCCGGAGCTCGGTGAGCAGCCGCGTTGGCGCTACTGGCGCGGGCGCAGCGCCGAGAAGCTCGGGCGCGACGAGGCCGCCGCGGCCGAATACGCACGGCTGGCGCAGGAGAACGGCTACTACGCCGTGCTCGCCTCCGAGCGCCTGGATCGCGCCTACGAACCGCGCGCGCAGGTCCGGGCCGAGGATCCGGCCGTGCGCCAGCGGGTCGAGGCCTCGCCCGGCTTCGTGCGTGCGCGCGAGGCCTGGAAGATCGACCAGCGCAGCTGGGCGCGCCTCGAGTGGAACGAGGCGACCCGTGGCTTCGACGCCGCCCGGCTGATCGAGGCGGCACGGGTGGCCTCGTCCTGGGGCTGGCATCTGCAGGCGGTCGCCACGTCCACGCGCGCCGAGGTGTTCGACGACTTCGAGCTGCTCTACCCGCGGCCCTACGCGGCCGAACTGAGGGGTGCCGCCGAACGCGCCGGCCTGCCACCCGAGTGGGTGTGGGGGGTGCTGCGCCAGGAGAGTCTCTACGACACGCGCGCACGGTCCTCGGCCAACGCCCTGGGCCTGCTGCAGCTGCTGCCGGCCACCGCGCGCGCCGTGGCGCGCCGCAACGGCCTGGATGCGCCCGGCGAGGAGGGCCTGTTCGATCCATCCACCAACCTGCTGCTCGGCACCGCCTACCTGCGCGAGCAGTTCGAGACCTTCGGCGGCCGCTTCGTGCTGGTGCTCGGTGCCTACAACGCCGGACCGAACGCGGTGCGGCGCTGGCTGCCGGCCGCGCCCATGGAGACCGACGTGTGGATCGAGAACGTGCCGTACAACGAGACGCGCAGCTACATCCAGCGCATCGTCTGGCACAGCACGGTGTTCGCCTGGGACGCCAGCGGCAAGCCGCAGCGCATCACGCCCTGGCTCACGCCGATCTCGGCGGATCTCGAACCCCTTTCGTGAAGATCTACCTGGTCGGCGGCGCGGTCCGCGATGCCCTGCTCGGCCGCCCGGTGAAGGAACGCGACTGGGTGGTGGTGGGGGCCACGCCCGAGCAGATGGTCGAGGCCGGCTACCGTCCGGTGGGCCGCGACTTCCCGGTGTTCCTGCACCCGCAGACCCAGGAGGAACACGCGCTGGCGCGCACCGAGCGCAAGTCGGGCCGCGGCTACCACGGCTTCCAGTTCCAGACCGGTCCCGGCGTCAGCCTGGAGGACGACCTGTGGCGGCGCGACCTGACCGTCAACGCCATCGCGCAGGACGCCGACGGCACGCTGGTCGACCCGCACGGCGGCCGGCGCGACCTCGAGGCGCGCCTGCTGCGCCACGTCTCGCCGGCCTTCGCCGAGGACCCGGTGCGCATCCTGCGCATCGCCCGCTTCGCGGCCCGCTTCGCGCCGCTGGGGTTTCGCGTGGCCGACGAGACCATGGCGCTGATGCGCGGCATGGTCGAGGCGGGTGAGACCGATCAGCTGGTCGCCGAGCGCGTGTGGAAGGAAGCCGAACGTGCGTTGATGGAGGCCGCGCCGCGCGTGTTCTTCGAGGTGCTGCAGGCCTGCGGTGCGCTGGCGCGCGTGATGCCCGAGCTCGCCGCGCTGAGCGGGGTGCCGCAGCGCGCGGACTATCACCCCGAGGTCGACTCGCTGGTCCACACCCTGATGTGTCTGGAGGCGGCCGCCCGCGCAGACCGCCCGCTGGACGTGCGCGTCGCCGCGCTGCTGCACGACCTGGGCAAGGCGGTGACGCCGCGCGACGAATGGCCCCGTCACCTGCGCCACGAGGATCGCGGCCTGCCGCTGGTGCGCCAGTTCTGCGAGCGGCTGCGCGTGCCGGCGGCGCTGCGCGATCTGGCGCTGGCGGTGACCCGCGAACACCTGCTGGTCCACCGCGTGCACGAGCTGCGCCCGGTCACCCTGGCGGCCCTGCTCGAACGTCTCGATGCCTTCCGCAAGCCGGATCGCTTCGAGCTCGCCCTGCAGGCCTGCGAATGCGATGCCCGCGGACGCCTGGGTTTCGAGGACTGCGCCTACCCGCAGACCGATTACCTGCGCGAGGCCGCGCGCGCCGCCACGGTATCCAATGCCGAGGTCATCGCCGACGGCTTCGGCGGCCCCGCCATCGGCGAGGAGATCCGGCGGCGGCGGCAGGCCCAGCTCGATCGCTGGAAGGCAACGCGCGGGCCGGACCCGCCCAATCCGGGGCCGTAACAACATGGAACCCCGCGGCGTCATGTGACCGCCGCGGGGTTCAGGGTGTCGCCGCTGTCCGCGCCGCCGGGGCGGCGCCAGCGGCCTATCTCACAGGCTGCCCAGCACCGGAAGCTGGCCGCCGGCCACGCTGCCCACGGCACCCTGCACCACGCCACCGACGATGGGCAGCACGCCGCCGACCGCGCCGCCGAGCGCGGGCACTGCGTCCAGACCCGGCAGCCCTGCGCCGATCGTGCCGCCCAGCACGCCGCCGACCACCGGCAAGCCGCCCAGGCTGTCACCGACCAGGCTGCCGCCGATCACGCTGCCGACGATGGGCAGGCCATCCAGCCCCGGCAACCCGCCGCCGAGGGTCCCGCCCAGCACACCACCGACAACGGGCAGGCCATCCAGGCCGGGCAGGCCGCCGCTGACGCCGCCGCCAAGCATGCCGCCGACCACGGGCAGGCCGGCCAGGGCGCCCGTGCCGCCGATCGACCCGCCCAGCACCGGCAGGCCGCCGACCACCGGCAGACCCCCGGCCAGACCGCCGGTGAGGCCGCCGGTCAGCGAGCCCAGCACCGGCAGCGAACCGAGCGCGGGCAAGGAGCCCGTCGCGCCGCCGAGGTTGAGGTTGAGCGTGCTGAGCAGGGGAAGCGCGCCGACGGCGGGCGCCGCATGGGCCGACAGGGAGCCGACCAGGGCGGCCGTCGCGGCCAGGAACATCGGAATCTTGCGCATGAAAGAAATCCTCCAGGAGAGATCGAAGACGAAGCAGGCGACCGGTCGAGGGATACGAAACGGGATTGGACGGGGCGGCGCGGACTGCTCCCTTCGCGTCGTCGTCCGGATGGCTTCGGTGTCGCGGCTACCGGTGACGTCATGCAACAGGGAAATGGGCGTGACGTTTTGCCGACGCGGATAGACGGATTTCCGGCGCTGACGGAAAGGATGGACGGACGCGTGCGGCAGACGAGCGCACGACCTGACCGGGACGTCAGTCGTTCATTCGCGGAAAAGCGCCGGAATTCCAGCGAGGCGCAGGAGGCGATCCCTCAGGGGCGGGCGGAAGCGTCGTTGAGCGCCCAGTCGAAGCTGTCACCGCCGATGCGGTGTGCCGAGGCGAGCTGCGCGGCGAGCGGCGGCTCGGCATGGCGGCGCAGGTGTTCGATCACGGCCGCGTCGCTGCCGCCGAAGTCGGCCGCATACCACGCGTAGAGGCTGGACACCTGCAGGCGCCCCTTCGGGTCGATGTGGGCGCCGCGCGGGTGATTCACGAAGGCGCGCGCCGCCTGGTCGAGTGCCGCGTCGGTGTTCGAGGCGGTGTAGGCCTCGCCCATCAGCTGCGGTGAACCGATGGCCGCGTCGGTGAGCGCGTAGTGCAGGCGCGCATCCGTCCAGATCGGCCGCAGGATGCGATGCGCGATGTCCTCCAGCGAGACCGTCTCATCCTCGATCTTGAGCATCCGGGCGGACCAGGGCCCCTTGGCGAACAGGCCCGGCGAGATCGCGATCTGCATGATGCTGTCGACCGGGTAGCGCTCGAGCACCAGCTTGACCGTGTGCGCGTTGTAGAGGTTGATCCAGTACGCGCGCTGCTCCTCGGGCCGTAGCGTCGACACCTCGGTGCGCTGCAGCTGGTCGAGGTAGACACGCAGGTAGCCACGGTCCTCGCCGCTGACCTCGGCATAGCGCAGGCGGTTGATGCCGTCGTCGGCGGCCACGACATAGCGGGCCAGGAAGGTCGACCACAGCGTGTGGTTGAGCACGCGGGTGGCGGTCGGATCGTTGCGTGTCCACCGCTCCCAGCGTTCGGCGCGCGGCATGGCGGCGCGCGCGGGCACCAAGCCGGCCGGCAGCAATGCCAGCCCCGCGAGCAGGGCGCGCCGCGTCTGCGAGGGTGCGCTCAAGACGGGCGCGCGGGGCCGGCGCGCGGGGTGAGCCACTCGATCACGTCGCGCGTGACCTGCTCGCGACAGGTGTCGTTGATCAGTTCGTGGCGGCCACCCTCGTAGATCTTCAAGGTGACATCGCGCAGGCCCGCGCCGGCGTAGGCGCGCTCGAGGATGGCGGGGCCGCGCGTGCCGTGCGTGGCCGCATCCTCGGTGCCCGCGATGATCAGGATCGGCAGCTGCCTGGGAATGCGGGCCAGGCGCGCCGGTTCGCGCAGGCGCGCGCCATAGGCGAGCAGTTCCGACCACAGGCCGGCCGAGGCGCGGAACCCGCAGCGCGGATCGTTGATGTAGTGGTCGACCTCGGCCGGGTCACGCGAAAGCCAGTCGAAGGCCGTGCGCGTCGGCTTGAACCGCTTGTTGAACTTGCGGAACGACAGGCGCTCGGCGAGCGCGCTGCGATGGCGGCATCCGCCCAGGGCGATCTCGGCGCGCATCAGTGCCAGGCCGATCGCGCGCATCCGGCCCATCTCGCCGGTGGTCGACGACAGCACGCAGGCCTGGATGTCGCGGCCGTGATGCACGATGTAGTCCTGCGACAGCAGCGCGCCCATGCTGTGACCGAACAGCATCAGCGGCAGCCCGGGGAATTTTTCGCGGATGTCGACCTGCACCGCCCGGATCGACTGCAGCGCCAGGCGCCAGCCATGCTCGTCGGCGAAGTGGCCGAGTTCATCGGGTGCGCGCGCGGTACGGCCATGTCCCGGCAGGTCGTGAGCAAACACCGCGTAGCCGGCCTTGGTCAGGGCGCCGGCGAAACGCGCGTAGCGTCCGCCGTGCTCGGCCATGCCATGCACGATCTGCACGCAGGCACGCGGCGTGCCCATCGGCACCCAGGCGCGCACGAAGGCCACGCCGTTGCGCACCTTCAGCTGGAACTCGGTCGCACTCAAGAGTTAGTTTCCGTCTCGCTGCACGCCTGGGCCGGCGCGTCTCGGTGTCGGCGCAGTCTTCCACAACCGAAGGGGTCAATCCATGAGCGCCGTTCCATGCCGGGCCGTCCTGCCATTCGAAGCGTCCGCGGAACTCTCGACGCGCGATCGCGGCCTCGACGGGATCCGGCGCAGCCGCGGGACATGCAGGGAGAAGCGCCCGGCTTCGCCCGCCCTGCGGGGGATCGCCTCGTGAGCGCGCTGCTCGCCATCGACCAGGGCACCACCAGCACGCGCGCCATCGTGTTCGACGCCAAGGGCCGCAAGCTCGGCGTGCACCAGGTGGAACTGCCGCAGTCCTTCCCCCAGCCGGGCTGGGTCGAGCACGATGCGCTGCGTATCCGCGACGACGCCGTCGCCTGCGCGGGCGGCGCGCTGAAGGCGGCCGGGCTGTCGGCACGCGACATCGCGGGCATCGGCATCACCAACCAGCGCGAGACCGCGGTGGTGTGGGATCGCGCCACCGGCACGCCCATCCACCCGGCCATCGTCTGGCAGGACCGGCGGACCGCGGACTTCTGCGCCGCGCACGCCGATCGCAGCGACTGGCTGGCCGATCGCAGCGGCCTGCTGCTCGATCCCTATTTCTCCGCCACCAAGATCGGCTGGATGCTGGACCGCGTGGAGGGCGCGCGCCGGCGTGCGGAAAACGGCGAGCTGGCCTTCGGCACCATCGACTGCTGGCTGCTGTGGACGCTCACCGGCGGCAAGGTGCACGCCACCGACGCCAGCAACGCCTCGCGCACCGCGCTGTTCAACATCCGCACGCAGGACTGGGACGACGAGCTGCTCGCGTTCTTCGGCGTGCCGCGCGCGATGCTGCCCGAGGTGCGCGACTGCGCGGCCGAGTTCGGCAGCACGCAGGCCGGCTTGCTGGGCGGCGCGATTCCGATCCGCGGCATGCTCGGCGACCAGCAGGCCGCCACGGTCGGTCAGGCCTGCTTCGAGCCCGGCATGATCAAGAGCACCTACGGCACCGGCTGCTTCATGGTGCTCAACACCGGCGACGAGTTCGTGCGCAGCCGCAACAAGCTGCTGTCGACGGTGGCCTACCGCTTCGGCGGCAAGACCACCTACGCGCTCGAGGGCAGCATCTTCGTCGCGGGCGCCGCCGTGCAGTGGCTGCGCGACGCCGTGCACCTGATCGCTTCGGCCGGCGAGACCGAGAAGCTCGCGCGTTCCATCCGCGACACCGAGGGCGTCTACCTCGTCCCCGCGTTCACCGGCCTGGGCGCGCCGTACTGGGATCCGCAGGCGCGCGGCGCGATCATCGGCCTGACGCGCAACTCGGGCATCGCGCACATCGTGCGCGCCGCCCTGGAGAGCGTGGGCTACCAGACGCGCGACCTGATGACCGCGATGCGCCAGGACGCGCGCGAGGCCACCGAGCTGCGTGTCGACGGCGGCATGGTCGTCAACGATTTCGTCACCCAGACCCTGGCCGACATCCTGCAGATGGCGGTGGTGCGGCCGGCGACGGTCGAGACCACCGCGCTGGGGGCGGCCTTCGCGGCCGGGCTGCAGGCGGGGGTGTACGACTCGCTCGATGCGATCTCCAGGCTGTGGGAGGCCGAGGCGCGGTTCCAGCCGGAACTGCCGGCGGACCGGGCGGATGCGCTGTATGCCGGGTGGCAGACGGCAGTGAAGCGGGTCCGGAGCCAGCCGGCGGAGTAGTGCCGGGTC
>CAMLNE010000081.1 GCA_946481265.1 uncultured Panacagrimonas sp.
CAACGTATCGGGCCAGCCGTCGAAATACGGGTCGCGACCGTAGGCGAGCACCAGGCCCTCCGTCCCCTCGACGGCCAGGCCGCTGGCCTCGGCCAGGGGCGGCACCGCGCCGCCTTCCGGCAGGAAGCGCCGGGCGACGAGCGGCGCCAGGCGTTCGCCGGTGCCGATGGTCGCGTACAGCTCCTCGATGTCCTGCAGTCCAAGGCTGCCGAGCAGGGTATCGGCCTGCTCCCCACGCAGCAGGGAGACCGGGATCTTCAGGTCGCGCAGTGCGATCTCGAGCAGGCGCCGGCCCAGCCGCACCGCCTCGTCCTCGCGCTGGTTCTTCAGGAAGATGCGGATGTGGCTGCGCGCCTTGGCGGTCTTCACGAAGTGCAGCCAGGCCGCATTCGGACGCGCATGCCGCGCGGTGATGACCTCGATGGTCTGGCCCGAGCGCAGCGGCGTGTTGAGGGGCTCCAGGCTGCCGTCGATGCGCGCGGCCACGCATCGGTCGCCCAGTTCCGTGTGCACCGAGTAGGCAAAATCGATCGAGGTGGCGCCCTTGGGAAGCTGGCGGATGTCGCCCTTGGGGGTGAAGACGTAGACCTCGTCGGGGAACAGGTCGACCTTCACGCCTTCCATGAAGTCCATCGAGGCATCGGCGCCGAACACGTCGAACAGGTTCTTCAGCCACTCGCGCGCGCGCAGCTGCGGCGCGATCTGCGCCTTGCTGTCGCCCAGCTTGTACTGCCAGTGCGCGGCGATGCCGGCCTCGGCCACGTGGTGCATCTCGCGCGTGCGGATCTGCACCTCGATCTTGTGACCACCGGGCGCCGCACAGGTGGTGTGCAGCGACTGGTAGCCATTGCCCTTGGCGTTGGCGATGTAGTCGTCGAAATAGCCGGGCACCGGCTTGTAGACGTGGTGGACCACGCCCAGCGCGCGGTAGCAGTCGTCCACCTTGGCCACGATCACGCGAAAGCCGAGCAGGTCCATGACCTTGAGCAGGCGCAGCTTCTTGCGCCGCATCTTCTGGTAGACGCTGTAGACGTTCTTGTCGCGGCCAACCACGGTGGCGCCGATGCCCTCGTCGCGCAGGTGCTTGGACAATCGGGTCTCGACATCCTTTACCAGCTTCTTGACGTCGCCCATCTGGCGGGCCACGCCCTGCGCCAGCGCGGCGTAGCGCTTGGGATACAGATGCGCGAAGGCCAGGTCCTCGAGCTCCACGCAGATCGTGTGGATGCCCAGGCGCTGGGCGATCGGCGCGTAGATGTCCAGGGTCTCGCGCGCGATGCGCCGGCGCTTCTCGGGGATCATCGAGTGCAGCGTGCGGAGGTTGTGCAGGCGGTCGGCGAGCTTGATCAGGATCACGCGCAGATCCTGGGTCATCGCCAGCAGCAGCTTGCGGAAGCTCTCGGCCTGGCGCTCCGCGCGCGACATGCCCTCGATCTTGCCGATCTTGGACACGCCGTCGACCAGCTCGGCCACGTCCTTGCCGAAGCGCTTCTCGACCTCGGCCTTGGAGACGCCGGTGTCCTCGATCAGGTCGTGCAGGATCGCCGCGATCAGCGTCGTGGCGTCCATGCGCATCTCGGCCAGGATGCGTGCGACCGCCAGCGGGTGAAAGATGTAGGGCTCGCCGGAGGTGCGGTTCTGGCCGGCGTGCTCGTGCGCGGCGAATTCGTAGGCGCGACGTACGTCGGCGATGTGCTCCTGCGGCAGGTATTCGCCGAGCAGCCTGGCCAGCGGCTCCATGCCGTACTCGCGCGCCACCCGCTGCGTGCGCAGCGCCTGGCCGATGCGGTGGATGACTGGAAGTTCCATGGTACGAGTGTCGGGGCTAACTCCCGGCTATTCCAGTGTGGCGGGGCTTTTTCTTTGGCGCCGGCCCGCGGCCCGGACAGGATCCGGGCTGCCTTGCGCGATCGGGCGCCAGGCTTCCCGGACTGCGGGGCGAGGCTCTCGGGGTGCGCAGCGCCCCGGTCGGGATGGGCGCGCTACGCGTCCAGGTTGCGGCCGAATTCGAGGCGGAAGCGTTCGCGCAGGCTTTCCGGATCGGTCCGGTGATTCTGCGGACCGACCCGCTCGATCTTGATGGCACCCATCAGGCTGGCGAGCCGCCCGGTGGTTTCCCAGTCCATGCCCGCGAGCAGGCCGTAGAGCAGGCCGCCACGGTAGGCGTCGCCGCAACCGGTGGGATCGGCGAGCGACTCGGCCTTGGCGCAGGGGATCTCGAGCACGCGGCCCTTGGTGAAGATGTGCGAGCCCTTGCCCCCGCGGGTCACGATCAGGGCGTCGACGCGCTCGGCGATCTGCTTGGGTGACAGGCCGGTGCGATCGGTGAGCATCTCCGCCTCGTAGTCGTTGACCGCGACATAGGAGGCCTTGTCGATGAAGTCGCACAGTTCCTCGCCGTTGAACATCGGCATGCCCTGGCCCGGGTCGAACAGGAACGGGATGCCGGCCTCGGCGAACTGGCGGGCGTGCAGCAGCATGCCGTCGCGGCCGTCCGGCGACACCGAGCCGATCTTCACGCCCTGGGTCGCGATGTCCTGGGTGTGCGACAGGTTCATCGCGCCGGGATGGAAGGCGGTGATCTGGTTGTCGTCGAGATCGGTGGTGATGTAGGCCTGCGCCGTGTACGTCTCGGGCACGTGCTTGATGCTGGCCTGGGTGATGCCGAGCTTGTCCATCCAGCTCGCGTAGGCATCGAAGTCCCTGCCGACCGTGCCCATCGGCTGCGCATCACCGCCGAGCAGGTGCAGGTTGTAGGCGATGTTGCCGGCGCAGCCGCCGAATTCGCGGCGCAGCTGCGGCACCAGGAAGGACACGTTCAGGATGTGCACCTTGTCCGGCAGGATCTCGTTCTTGAAGTAGCCGGGGTACACCATGATGGTGTCGTAGGCGAAGGAGCCGCAGATCAGTGCAGACATGAAAGCCTCGGGGTCGATTGGATCGCGCGGCCGACCGGCGGGCGGCCACTGCAAGAGGAAGGATGAGTGTCACTGCGCATGTTGCAGGCCGTGAACCCGGACGTACAGGGGATCTGCCGGGATCTGCAATCGCGGCGCTCGGCGCTGGACGTTCAGACGGCCGGCTGCCAGCGCAGATCGAGCTGACGTGCACAGCGCACGTCGTCCAGGCGCCGCACCGGCAGCGTCCACGGCGCGCCCTTGATCCGCGGCATGTCGGACTTCGCCTCGTTCCAGATCGAGATCATCGCCTCGACGAAGGCATCGAGCGTCTGCCGGTCCTCGGTTTCGGTGGGTTCGATCAGCAGGCATTCCGGCACCAGCAGCGGGAAGTAGACGGTGGGCGCGTGGTAGCCATGGTCGAGCAGCCGCTTGGCGACGTCGGTGGCGGTCAGGTCCAGTTCCTGCTTCTGCTTCTTCAGGGTGATGATGAATTCGTGGCTCGCACGGCGGGTCGGGTAGGCCAGGTCGAAGCCCGCGGCCTTCAGGCGTGCCTGCAGGTAGTTGGCATTGAGCGTGGCGAATTCCGCGACACGGTGCATGCCCTGGCGCCCGAGCATGCGGGCATAGACATAGGCACGCAGCAGCACGCCGGCATTGCCCATGAAGGTCGACAGGCGGCCGATGGTCTGTGGCAGGTCCTTCTCGGTCAGCCACCGGTACCTGTCGCCGGACCGGCCCACCGCCGGGATCGGCATGAACGGCTTCAGGCGCTCCGAGAAACCCACCGCGCCGGCGCCCGGACCGCCGCCGCCATGCGGCGTCGAGAAGGTCTTGTGCAGGTTCATGTGGATGACGTCGAAACCCATGTCGCCGGGACGCACCTTGCCCAGGATCGCGTTGAGATTCGCGCCGTCGTAGTAGAGCAGTCCGCCGGCCGCGTGCACGATGCCGGCGATCTCCTTGATGCGCCGCTCGAACACGCCCAGCGTGCTGGGATTGGTCAGCATGATCCCGGCGGTCTGCGGGCCGACCGCGGCGCGGAGCTTCTCGATGTCGACGTCGCCCTGCGCGTCGGTCGGAATCTCGCGTGCGACGTAGCCGAGCATCGTCGCCGTCGCCGGGTTGGTGCCGTGCGCCGCATCCGGGACCAGGATCTCGCGACGCGCCGTGTCGCCACGCGCACGGTGATACGCACGGATCATCGCCACGCCGGCGAACTCGCCCTGCGCACCCGCCATCGGCGTGAGCGACACGGCGGCCATGCCGGTGACCTCGCGCAGCATCTCCTGCAACTCGTACAGGCAGGCCAGGTAGCCCTGCGAGTGCGACTCCGGCGCCAGCGGATGGCGGCCGAGGAACTCGGGCAGCATCGCCAGCGTGTTGCAGGCACGCGGGTTGTATTTCATGGTGCAGGACCCGAGCGGGTAGAACTGCGTGTCGATGCTGAAGTTCAGCCGCGACAGGCGCGTGTAGTGCCGCAACGCCTGCAGTTCGGAGACCTCGGGCAGACGCGGCGGCAGCTTGCGTCGCAGTCCCTCGGGAATGCCGGACAGGTCCACCGGCACCGGTGGATGCTGCGCGCTCGCGCCGCGACCGGGGGAGGAGAGTTCGAAGATCAGTTCCATGCGAAAGCCCGGCAGACCACAGACGGATAAGGGGAGGGAGGAGGAAGGTAAGAGCAGGGAGGGGTCGTGTCGGATGCGCGGCCCGCGATCTCCGGGCCGGTCCTTTCGTCTTCCCCGCTCTGCCCTGGCGTCCGCTCAGCCGAGCGACTTGATCGCCGCGTCGTAGTCCGGCTCGTTGGCGATCTCGCCGACCAGTTCGGAGTGCAGGACCTTGTTGCCCGCATCCAGCACCACCACCGCGCGCGCAGTCAGACCGGCGAGGGGGCCGTTCTCGATGCGCACGCCGTATTCACGCGCGAACGCATCGCCGCGCATGAGCGACAGGTTCTGCACGTTCTTCAGGCCCTCGGCGCCGCAGAAGCGGGCCTGCGCGAAGGGCAGGTCGGCGGAGATGCACAGCACCACCGTGTCCTTCAGCGCGGCGGCCTTCTCGTTGAACTTGCGCACCGAGGTGGCGCAGGTCGGCGTGTCGATCGACGGGAAGATGTTCAGCACCTTGCGCTTGCCGGCGAAGTCGTGCAGCGAGACGTCCTTGAGATCGCCCGCCACCAGGCGGAAGCCGGGGGCATCGGTGCCGACCTTGGGCAGCTCGCCGCTGGTCTGGACGGGGTTTCCACGCATCGTGATGTTGGCCATGTCGTTTCTCTCTCCTGGTTCAGGCCGCCAGCAGGCGGCCTAGGGTGTCGGCGTAACGCCGGATGTCGGATGCGGTGCGGGTCTCGGTGGCGCAGACCAGCAGCGCATCGCCGAGCTCGGGAAAGTGCGTCGATAGATCGAAGCCACCGAAGATGCCCGCGCGCGACAGCGCCTCGAGCAGGGGGGCAACCGGTCGCGGCAGGGTCAGCACGGCCTCGTGGAAGCGGCTGCCGGTAAAGGTCTCGCCCACGCCTGGCAGATCGCTGAGCGCATTGACCAGCGTGCGCGTGTTGTTCATCGAGGCGCAGGCCACCCGCGCCAGGCCCTCGGGTCCGATCATCGACAGGTGGATCGCCGCTGCGGTGACCAGCAGGCCCTGGTTGGTGCAGATGTTGGACGTCGCCTTCGCGCGGCGGATGTGCTGCTCGCGCGCCTGCAGGGTCAGCGCGAAGCCCGGCTTGCCGTCGAGGTCCACGGTGCGTCCGACGATGCGGCCCGGCATCTGCCGTACCAGCGCCTTGCGCGCGGTGAGGAAGCCGAAATACGGACCGCCGCTGGACAGCGGCGCTCCCAGCGGCTGCCCTTCACCGCAGACGATGTCGGCGCCGCCGGCATTGCCCCACTGGCCGGGCGGCTTGAGCACGGCCAGCGACACCGGGTTCACCAGCCCGATGACCAGCGCACCCTGGCCCTGTGCCCAGTCGGTCAGCGCATCGACATCCTCGAGCACGCCGAAGAAATTGGGCTGCGCCACCACCACCGCGATCGGCGCCGCACCGTCGGCGGGCGGCAGGATCGTGCGTCCGGTGGCCGGATCGAAGGGCAGGGTGTCGACGACCAGGCCCTGCGCGGCGGTGCAGCTGCGCACCACCTCGGCGTAGTAGGGGTGCAGCGCGCGCGGCAGCAGCACGCGCATCGAGGGATTGCGATCGTTCGCGCGCACCGCCATCAGCAGGGCCTCGGCCAGCGCGGTGGCGCCGTCGTAGAGCGAGGCGTTGGAGACTTCCATGCCGGTGAGTTCCGACATCATCGTCTGGAACTCGTAGAGCAGCTGCAGCGTGCCCTGGCTGGCCTCGGCCTGGTAGGGCGTATAGGCGGAGTAGAACTCGCCGCGCGTGGCGATCTCCCAGACCGCGGCCGGGATGTGATGCTCGTAGGCACCGGCGCCGCAGAAATTCAGCAGCCGGCCGTCCTGCGCCGCCCGTTCGGACATCAGGCGGCTGATCTCCATCTCCGACAGGCCGTCCGGGATGCCCGTGAGCTTGCCGCAGCGCAGCTCGGCAGGGATCTCGTCGAACAGCGTCTCGACGCTCGGCGCGCCGATGCGCTGGAGCATCTGGGTGACGTCGGATTCGGTGTGCGGGATGAAGGGCATGTCGGGCCTTGGAGCAAAGCGTAAGGGGTCGAGGAGCGCCGGGCGGATTACTGGTCGGCAACCAGCTCTTCGTAAGCGGCGGCGTCGAGCAACCCGTCCAGGTCGGCCGGATCGGCCGGCTTCATCTTCCACATCCAGCCGGCGCCGTAGGGATCGCTGTTGAGCGTCTCCGGGGCGTCGGCAAGCTCCGCGTTCGCCGCGATCACCTCGCCGTCCAGCGGCGCATAGACATCGGACGCGGCCTTGACCGACTCCACCACCGCGCAGGCCTCGCCCGCACCGAGCGTGCGCCCGACCTTGGGCACCTCGACGAACACCAGGTCGCCCAGGGCGTTCTGCGCGTGATCGCTGATGCCGATCGTGACCGTGCCGTCCGCTTCCCTGCGCACCCACTCGTGCGACGCGGCGTACTTCAGTTCCTTGGGCGTGTTGCTCATGTCTTGCTCCGGTGAAGATTCGATGAAGGTGGGCCGGGGCCGATCAGATCAGCGCCTTGCCGTTGCGTGCGAAGGGCGGCTTGAGAACGCGTGCCGGCTGCCATTCTCCGCGGATCTGCACTTCGCAGGCGGTCTCGTCGGTCGGCTGGACGCGGGCCAGGGCGATCGATCGCTTCAGGGTGGGACCGAACCCGCCGCTGGTGATCTCGCCGGTCGCGCCCGAGGCGAAGCGGACGGGCATGTGGGCGCGCAGCACGCCGCGACCCTCGAGCAGCAGGCCGACCTGCCGCGGGTGCGGCGAAGCCTTCTGCGTCTCGAGCGCGGCCTTGCCGATGAAGTCGCGCCCCGGGGTCAGCGACACGGTCCAGCCCAACCCCGACTCGAGCGGCGTCACCGTCTCGTCCATGTCCTGCCCGTACAGGTTCATGCCGGCCTCCAGGCGCAGGGTGTCCCGCGCGCCCAGGCCGCAGGGCTTCACGCCCGCGGCGAGCAGCTGTTCCCAGAGGTTCACCAGCCGTGCGTGCGGCGCCACGATCTCGTAGCCGTCCTCGCCGGTGTAGCCGGTGCGTGCGACGAACAGCTCGCCGGCCTCGCAGGCGTTGAAGTGGCCGAGCGTGGCGGCCTCGGCCGCGAGTGACGGCGGCAGCAGGCGTTCGACCTGCGCGCGCGCCGCGGGTCCCTGGACCGCGAGGATGCCGAGGTCGTCGCGCCGTTTGACGTCGACGCCGAACGGCTCGGCGTGCCGCGTGATCCAGGCCAGATCCTTCTCCGCGGTGCCCGCGTTCACGACCAGGCGGAAGTAGGCCTCGTCGCGGTAGTAGACGATCAGGTCGTCGAGCACCGTGCCGTCGTTACGCAGCAGGCAGGAGTACAGGGCCTTGCCGGTGATCTTGAGCTTGGCGACATCGTTGGCCAGCAACTGCGACAGGAATTCGCGCACGCGCGCCCCGTGCAGGTCGACCACGACCATGTGCGCCACGTCGAACATGCCGGCGCCGCTGCGCACGGCGTGGTGCTCGTCGAGCTGCGAGGCGTACTGGATGGGCATCTCCCAGCCGGCGAAGTCCACGAGGCGGGCCCCGAGCTTCCGGTGGTGGTCGTGCAAGGCGGTTTTCTTGAGCATGCGATCCCGTACGTTGATAGCCGTAACGACGACAGTCCCGGATCGCTCCCCTGTCTTTCCGGTCTTCCACCCGGACCTGAGAGTTCAGGCGCGATCGCAACCGCACCATGCCCCATCGGTGGTCCGCTTGCGCGGACGCTCTCCAGAGTCGGCACGCCGGTCCTGCGACCGGCACCCGCGCGCTCCTTTTGCCTGAGCGATTGACGAGCGAATTGCGCCTTCGGCGCCGGCCCGCAGGTCTGCGGACCGGGCTCTCGCACGCGGGTTGATACCGTGGGCGGATCATAGCCGCTGCACCCGCAGGCCGGAACCCTCGGGCCGTGTCGCGCGGAGTGGCGCCGTGTCGGTGACGCGTCCGGTGCGCCGTGCGGATCGGGCCCCAGCATCCCGGTTACGCGACGCGCCTGCGCGCCGCGCAACCGGGAAAAGGTAACCGGAGTCGACGCCCTCGCCGGACGCGACGGGCTCTAGACCGGCAGTCCGCCCAGGAATTCGAGCAGCGCCGCGGTGGTTTCCTCGGGCCGCTCCTGCTGCGTCCAGTGCCCACAGCCGGCGAACACCTTGGTGCCGCGGAATTTGGGCATGCGCTCCTTGGCGCGGCGGATCGTCTCCAGGCCCCAGCCGCGGCAGACGTCGAACTCGCCGGTCAGGTACATCGACGGCACGGTCATCGGCTTGCCCGCCTGGGATTCGAGTTCCTGCCAGCTCGCGGTCATCTCGCGGTAGAAGCTCAGCGGCCCGCTCACGCCCGAGCGCTCGAATTCGCCGGTATAGAAGTCGAGATCAGCCTCGCTGAACCAGGCGGGCAGGCGCGGCGGCGACATGAAGCGTTCCTTCATGCGGTGCCCGTGCGGCACGCACATCGCGCTGCCGCGGATGATCTCGACCGGATCCATCGTGTCGAAGTTGATGCCCAGGCCGGACAGCGCGTCACCCGACAGCGACCAGACGCCGTCGCGCAGCCAGCCGCGCAGGTCGGATTCGAACTCCTGGATGACGGGTCCGAGGGTGCCGAAGTAATCCTGGTAGAAATCCTGGCCCTCGCCGGCGATCTCGCGGTGCACCACGGCCGGCGAGCGCTCGCCGAACGGGCAGCCGGGCAGGCCGACGAGGCCGCGATCCGAGAACGGCACGCTCATGCCGACCACGCCGCGGAAGATGTCCGGGTTCAGCCAGGCGCTGACCCACGCGACCGGCGCGCCCCAGTCGTGGCCGACGACGACGGCCTGCTTCTCGCCGAGCGCCTTGACCACGCCCACGGCGTCGCCCGCCAGGGCGCGGATGCGGTAGGACTCCGGCGTCCAGAACTTGGACGAACGCCCGTAGCCGCGCTGGTCGATCGCCACCGCGCGATAGCCGGCCTTGGCCAGCGCCGTGAGCTGGTGACGCCAGGAATACCAGGACTCGGGGAAGCCGTGGATCATCAGGACCAGGGGCCCGCTGCCTTCCTCGACCGCGTGGATCCGGGTGCCATCAAGGTTGAGCAGGTGGTGCTTTCGAGCGGTCATGTGGACTGCATCTTTCCTTGGGTTGAGGTAGATGGGGATGGTCGGATCGGCCATGCCGCGCGAAGCGCACGGTGGCGGACCCGCCGACGTTCAGGCCGAACGCGCTGCGCGCATGGCCAGGCCGTTCTTCAGCGGCGACAGGCGGTCGACCGTGCGCATGCCGAACGTGAGCAGGCGGCGCCACCCGGGAAAATCGAGGGCGAAGGCACGGGCCAGGGTGTCGGTGAGCGCGAGCATCTCGAGATTGTCGGCCTGGCGCGCGCGTTCGTAGCGCTGCAGCGTGCGCATCGCGCTCCAGTCGCGCCGCGCCTGCCGTGCCGCGCCCAGGTCGACCGCCAGCTGCATGGCCTCGGCCAGGCCGAGGTTCAGGCCCTGCCCGGCAAGCGGGTGGACAACGTGTGCGCTGTCGCCCAGCAGGACACAGCGCGGCGCCACGTAGCGCTGCGCATGCAGCAGCCGCAGCGGGAAGGACCGGCGCGGGGTCGGCGCACGCAGGTCGCCGGCCGCGGACTGCATCGCGTCCTGCAGCTGCCGGGCGAAGCTCGCATCGTCCAGCGCAAGCAGCGCCTGCGCGTCGGCCTGCGTGGTCGACCACACCAGCGAACGCCGGCCGTCGGCCAGCGGCAGCAGCGCGACCGGGCCGGAGGGCAGGAAGCGCTGCAGTGCCGCGCCGCGGTGTGCCTGGCTGCACTCGACGTGGCAGACCAGGGCGCTCGACCCGTAGCTCCAGCCCGCGACGTCGATGCCGGCGGCCTCGCGCAGCGGCGAATCCGCACCTTCGGCGCCAACGACCAGGTCCGCCCGCAGCGTGCTGCCGTCCGACAGCTCGAGCCGCACGGGCATATCGGGGTCGGCATCGAAACGGGCGCGCCGCAGGGCGGTGCCGGTACGCGCGCAGCCGGGCGGCAGGGCAGCCCACAGGCGCTGCGCCAGCCGCCGGTCCTCGAGGATCCAGCCCAGGCTTGCCACCCCCACATCGGCCGCGTCGAAGCGCAGGGCTTTGGCCGGGTCGCGATCCCAGATCTGCATGGACCGGATCGGCTCGACGCGCGTGGCCGAGATGTCGGCCCACACGCCCAGGTCGGCCAGGAAGGCGGCCGAGCCGGCCGAGATGGCATAGACGCGCACGTCGTAATCCGCCCCGCCGCTCGCGATCGGCGCCGCGCCGCGCTCGAGGAGCTGCACGTCGAAACCGGCGCGCGACAGGGCGCAGGCCGCGGCGGCGCCGACGATGCCGCCGCCGACGATCGCGATCTCGCAGCGCAGGGCAGGGCCGCTCATGCGCGCTCCATCGAGGGCATCCGGCCAGCGAGGCCGAGGTTCTGGCGCAGGACGGCGTCGCGCAGCGGCGTATCCAGTTCCAGGAACAGCAGGCCCAGGTGCCGCAGTCCGCGCAGGCCGGGCACGCGGTTGGAGAACAGCCGCACGAGCCGGTCGGTGAAATCCGCGACGCGGGCACGGTCGCGCTCGCGCCGCGCGACGTATTCGTCAAGCAGCGTCGCCGCGCCCGGGTCGGCCTGGTCCTCGAGCAGCTCCGCCAGGGTCGCCGCGTCACGCAGCCCGAGGTTGAAGCCCTGGGCGGCGACCGGGTGCAGGTTCTGTGCGGCGTTGCCGATGAACACCGTGCGCGGCGCGCCGAGCCGCTCGTTCATGACGCGCGACAGGGGATAGCCCTGGCGGCGACCCATGGCGGTGAATCGACCCAGGCGCTCGCCGAACGCGTCCATCGCGCGGGCCAGGAACGCCTCGTCGCCCAGTGCGATGAATTCGGGCAGGCGGTCGGTGGGCAGCGTCCAGACCAGCGAGCAGGCGTGTCCGTCGGCGTCGCGCGGCTTGGGCAGCACGGCCAGCGGGCCGGTCGGCAGGAAACGCTCGTAGGCGACCCCGCCGTGCGTGTATTGCGGCCGCACGGCGGTGACGATCGCGGACTGCCCGTAGTCCCGCGTCTGCGCCGACAGGCCCATCGCGTCGCGCACGGCCGAGCGGGCGCCATCGGCGGCCACGACCAGGCGGGCGCCGAGCGTGCGCGTCACCGGATCCTCGACCGGCCCCTGCAGGTGCAGGTTCACGCGATCCGCCAGCACGTCCATGCCGGCCAGGCGGGCCGGGCAGAACACCTCGACACCCGCTGCGAGCGCCTGCTCCCACAGCCGGCCGTTGATCGCGCGAACCGGCGTGTTGTAGCCAAGCGCCGGCAAGCCGGCCTGTTCGGCGGTGAAGCGCGCCGCGCCGAAGCGCCCGCGCTCCGAGATGTGGGTGGACAGGATCGGCTCGGCATCCGCGGCCAGCGTCTCCCATGCACCGATCGCCTCCAGGATGCGCCGCGAGCCGGCGTTGAGCGCGATGCAGCGCTCGTCCCAGGCCGGCGCGGCATCGCGCTGCGGCTGTGCCTCGATCAGCGCGATGCGCCGGTGCTGGCGCGACAGGGCCACCGCCAGGCTGCAGCCGACCAGCCCGCCGCCGACGATGACCAGATCGAAAGCTGCGTCGCTCACGCCGCCATCAGCCGCTCGATCTCGCGCACCGTGCGCGGCACGTCGCCGGTCAGGATCTCGTGGCCGTTCTGGGTGATCAGCACGTCGTCCTCGATGCGGATGCCGATACCCCAGAACTTGCGCGGCACGCCACGCGTGCCCGGCGCGATGTACAGGCCCGGCTCGACCGTCATCACCATGCCCGGCTCGAACCGACGGTGGCGGCCGTTGATGCGGTAGCGGCCGACGTCGTGCACGTCCATGCCCAGCCAGTGGCCGGTGCCGTGCATGTAGAACGCGCGGTGCTTGTATGCCTTGATCAGCGCCTCGGGCTGGCCCTTGAGCAGGCCGAGTTCGACCATGCCCTCGGTCAGCACGCGGGTGGCGGCCTCGTGCGGCTTGCCGGAGGACACGCCGGGCCGCATCTGGCGCAGCGCCGCCTTGTGCGCCGCGAGGACCACCTCGTAGACCGCCTTCTGCTCCGGCGTGAACCGGCCGTTGACCGGGAAGGTGCGCGTGATGTCGGCCGTGTAGCCGCTCAGTTCGCCGCCGGCGTCGATCAGCAGCAGGTCGCCGTCGCGCAGGCGCGCGTCGTTCTCCACGTAATGCAGGATGCAGGCGTTGTCACCGCCACCGACGATCGAGCCGTAGCCGGGCTGCATGTCGTTGGCCTCGAACTCCGAGTGGATCTCGGCGGCGATCTGCCACTCGTACCGGCCGGGGCGCGTGGCGCGCATCGCGCGAACGTGCGCCGCCGCGGAGACCTGCGCCGCCCGGCGCATCAGCTCGATCTCGGCCGGCCGCTTGAACAGGCGCATCTCGTGCAGCGTGGTTTCCAGGGCCACCACCGTGGTCGGCGCCGCGGCGCCGCGCCTCGACACCTCGCGCAGGTGGCGCACCAGGCCCGCCACGCGCGCGTCCATCTCCGGGAACTCGCCCAGCGTGTAGTGCAGCACCTCGCGGCCGGCGAGCAGGCCGGGCAGGCGCTCGTCGAACTCGTCGAGTTCGAAGGCCTGGTCGGCGCCGTAGCCGCGGCGCGCGCCCTGCGGGCCGGCACGGCGGCC
>CAMLNE010000082.1 GCA_946481265.1 uncultured Panacagrimonas sp.
GCGATCGAAATAGCGTTAACAGGCCCTAGCGAGCGCCGGCGGCCCGGGGGCGGGCGCGCCAGGGCTGCGGCGAACAGGGGAATCCGCGGGATTGCGGGCACTCCGCGCAGGCGGGATGCCGGGCACGGTGGCAGGTGCAGCGTTGTCCCTGGCGCGGCACGCGCTGTGGCGGCGCAACGCCAGGACAATGGGGCAACAGGGAGAGCGGCGGATGAACAACGTCATCGAGCTGTCGAACGCGATCGTGCGTGCGTACAACGCCAAGGACTTCACCGTCCTGCGCGGACTCCTGCATCCGCGGCTGGATTTCGCGCACCTCAACCGCGGCTTCGCCTGTCACAACAGCGAGGATCTGATCCAGGTCCTGGAACAGTTCGCCAACCAGCTCATGCCCGACCGGCGCATGCGGGAACCCCAGCAGGTGTTGTCGCAGGGCGACACCGCGGTGCGCGTTGCCGCCTGGGGCGGCACGGCCGCGGTGGACATTCCGGGCTTCGCCGAGGCCGGCGACACGGTGGAGCTCGTGCTCTGCAGTCTCATGCGTTTCGACCCGGAAGGCCTGCTCGTCGAATGGAAGGACTATGGCTGAGCCGACCGTGACAAAGCCCGCCCGACTGGAGACCGCTTCCATGTACCTGACTCAGCCCCTGCATCGCGCCACGCGCCTGCACCCGAAGAAGACCGCCACCATCTTCGGCGCGCGGCGCCACGACTACGCCACCGTGACCGACCGGGTGGCGCGCCTGGCGGGCGCCCTGCGCGGGCTCGGCGTATCCGCGGGCGATCGCGTGGGCATCCTGTCATTGAACTCGGATCGCTACTTCGAATACTTCTACGCGACGTGGTGGGCGGGCGCGGTGGTCAACGCCTGCAACACGCGCTGGAGCGTGGCCGAGATCGCGTACTCGCTGCAGGACTGCGACACGCGCGTGCTGCTGGTCGACGACACCTTCCTGCCGAAGCTGGCCGAGCTGCGCGCGCAGGCGGGGTGCCTTTCGGTCCTGATCCACTGCGGCGACGGCCCGACGCCGGACGGCCTGCTGCGCTACGAGGACCTGGTCGCGCGCGCGTCGCCGGCCGAGGAGCAGCTGCGCGCCGGCGAGGACCTGGCCGGCATCTACTACACCGGCGGCACCACCGGCTTTCCCAAGGGCGTGATGCTGCCGCACCGGGCGCTCTATGCGAACGCGCTGGCGCTGGGCGGCGCCCATGGCGGCGATCTGGGCGCGCTGGTCGGGCTGCATGCGGCGCCGATGTTCCACCTCGCCGACGGCATGTTCCTGGGCACCCTGGCCATGGCGGGCGCCACGCACGTGATGCTGCCGGCGTTCAAGCCCGAGGAGGTGGCGGCGACGATCGCGACGGAGAAGGTCAGCGCCGCGCTGCTGGTGCCGACCATGATCCAGATGCTGGTCGACGCGCCCGCGGCACGCGAGCACGACCTGTCCAGCCTGCAGCTGCTGATGTACGGCGGCTCGCCGATCGCCGAGGCGCTGATCGATCGCGCGCTGGCGCTGATGCCGCGGCTGAACATGCTGCAGGCCTATGGCATGACGGAGATGGGGCCGGTGGTGACGATCCTGCCGGCCGACTGCCATGCGGGCGAGGGGCGCGCGCGCGGCAAGGTGCGCTCCGGCGGCAAGCCCTGCTCGATCTGCGACGCGAAGATCCTCGACGAGGAAGGCAGGGAGGTGGCGCGCGGCACGGTCGGCGAGATCGCGGTGCGCGGGCCCGGGATGATGCTGGGCTACTGGAACAAGCCGGAGGAGACGGCCCGGGCGATCCGCGACGGCTGGTACCACACCGGCGATGGCGCCTACATGGACGAGGACGGCTTCATCTTCATCGCCGACCGTCTCAAGGACATGATCGTCACCGGCGGCGAGAACGTGTACTCGGTGGAAGTGGAGAACGCGGTGGCGCAGCACCCGGCGGTGCTCCAGTGCGCCGTCATCGCCGTCCCGGACGAGCGCTGGGGCGAGATCGTGCACGCCTGCGTGGTGTGCCGGCCGGGTGCGCCGGTCACGCTCGAGGACCTGCAGACCCACTGCAAGGAGCGCATCGCGAACTACAAGCTTCCGCGCTCGCTGCAGGTGGTGGACGCCCTGCCGATGTCGGGCGCCGGCAAGATCCTCAAGAACAAGCTGCGCGAGCCGTTCTGGGCCGGCCGTGAACGGCACGTGGGATAGGCCGCGGCGCCCGGGCTACGGATCGTCCCGACTTTCGCTACGCTGCGGCATGTCCGCCAGTCCATCCGACGCGTCGTCCAGGTCCGACATCGACCCTGATGTGACGGTCGTTTCGCCGGCGGCGCGCGGCTTCATGCGCTTCGGCCCCAATCCGACCGGTCGCGATTTCGTGGTCGGCGACATCCACGGGCAGGACCGGATGCTCGACCGCCTGCTGCGTGCGGTCGGCTTCGATCCACACTTCGACCGCCTGTTCTCGCTCGGCGACCTGATCGACCGCGGTCCCGGCAGCGAGGCACTGCTGCGCCGCTTCGACGCGGAGCCCTCGTTCTTCTGCATCCGCGGCAACCACGAGGAATTGCTGCTGGCCTCGCGCTTCAATCCGGTCTACCGGCGAATCTGGGAACGCAACGGCGGCGACTGGGCCGATGAACTGCGCGATGCCGATCTCGAGGAACTGGCGGCGATGGTGGAGCGCATGCCACTGGCGATCGAGCTGGATCTCGGCGACGGCAGACGCATCGGGCTGGTCCATGCCGAGGTGCCGCCGGGCCTGGACTGGGACAGCGTGCGTCGCGTGCAGCCGGGCCCGGCGGACCAGGTCGACGACCAGGATTCCAACCTCGAATCGAGCCTGCTGTGGGGACGCCGCCGCATCAACGCGCTGATGCTGATGGCGCAGAACCCGGAGGCGGGCGATGTCGACGAGGCCGAGCGCGTGCGTGCGGTCCGCGCGGTGACGCCGGTCGAGGGCATCGACCTGGTGATGGTGGGACACACCATCATCCCGGCGCGCCGGCCCGCGCGCTCGGGCAACGTGGCGTTCCTCGATACCGGCGCGTACAAGGTCGACGGCGTGCTCACGCTGGCCGAGCCGCGCGCCGAGCGCTACTGGCAATGCGACCGCGACGGTCGCCTGCGCACCGAGCCCGACGGCATGCCCATGCCGCACGCCGTGCCGCTGCGCGAGGCCTGGCGGCGCGCGCCCATCGCCACCATCTAGGGCCTGTCGACAGGGCGCTCTGCCAACCGTCCACAGGGCGCGCCAAGCGAAACCTGCGCGATCGCCGGTGTCTGCTCGCCGCACATCAAGCGTCCTTCGCCGCCCGCCCGGCACGGCGTCCCCGCGCGCCGCGCTTGTGCACACCCTGCGCACGCACTTCGCATTCACCGCGAAGGCCGCAGGCCCGGCACCCGGACGATGCCCGCCTGCGCTGCTATCGTCCGCATCCGACCCCGTCTCATGGCCCCGATCGCATGAACCGACTCCATCCCATCCTGGTCGCCGCTGCACTCGCCCTGGGCGCGCAGGCGCTGCCGCTCGCGGCCGCCGAGGCCGAGGTGCCCTATGCGCCGTATCTCGAATGCGCCGCCGCACACGGCAACTACGCCTTCCTGCTGCGCAAGTCGGGCTACACGGACGAGGCCGACCTCAAGAAGGTCGAATCCCGCGTCGCCGTCTACGCGCGGATCGCCGAGTCACTCGCGGGTCGTCCCCTGCGCGACGAACTGGTGGCCACCACGGCCCGGATGCAGGCGAAGGACGAGGCCGTGATGCACAGCGAGGGCGCCGAGGGCTACCTGCGCCATGCGGCCGAGGCGGAACAGGCCTGTGCCCAGCGCGTCGAGCAGGACAAGCCGGCGCTGCTCAAGGCGATGGAGGCCTACGGCGCCGCGCAGGCCCATCCGTGATGCGCGCCTGACCGGCCCGTCATCCATCGGCAGTCCACCCGCATTCCAGGACAGCATCCGGGCGGTCCTCGCAGCGGGCCCGCTTCAACCGCCGTCCGCGGCGAGCCCGTCCGACACGCTCCCCAGCGCGCGGTGCCCGAGCAACCAGCGATAGATGCGCGCATCCGCGTAGGCCCGACGTGCGCAACCCACGTGATCCTCGCCCTGGTCGACGTGCACGCGGGATCCGCAGGACGGCGGCAGCCCGTCGTCCTCGATCGCCACTTCGACGGACCCCAGCCTTGCGATCGCCGCCGCGGCCTTCGGACGCGCCGACGAGCCCAGCGACAGCCATAGCGGGGGCTGCAGGTCGGGATCGGGCAGGCGCGTCGGATCCACCGCCCACAGCGCGGCCCAGAAGCCGGCCTGGCGATGCCCGAGATCGAACACGCCATTGCCACCGAAGCTGAAGCCGGTCAGGTAGCGGCGCGATGGGTCGGTGTCGTGATGCGCCTCGACCTCCTCGACCAGGCGCCGCACGCGGTCGGCGTGCTCATGCCAGTGATCGCCCGCCACCGGGAGCTGGGGTGCGACGACCACGAACCCCGCCGCGCCGTCCTGCTCGAAGGGCGCATCCAGTGCCGACAGCGGGTAGAGCGGCCCATGGCGGCTCAGGGCCACCGGCGCCGCCTCGGGCTGCGCCTCGCCGCGACCGTGCAGGAAACAGAGCAGCGGCGCGCCAGATCGAAGCCGCGGCGGCAGCGACAGCACGCCGGTCAGGGGTTCGCAGGGCGGCAAGGCCTGCAGCGATGCGATGGGACGGGTCGGATGATCCATGAGCAGGAGAGTCCCCTTGGGCGTGCGTCGCAGTGCGTTCGTGGAGTCGAGGCTTGTGCACCATTCGTGCCCCGGATCCGCATCCGGGGCGGAAGGCGCGCGCCGTGCACCCTTTGCACCTGCGCTTGGCTGCATTGCGCGCCATTGCCGCCGGACCGGCAAGGGTGGATGCTGCCGTTGTGCCGGAACTTCGTGACGGCGCGCGCTGCCTCACCCCTGCCAGGCCGGCCTCCCGCCGTCCCGGTTCCGGAGGACCATCGCCATGCGTGTCCTGATGCTCAGCCTGACGCTGTTCGCGGCAGGAGCCGCGCAGGCCGCGGTGTACAAGTGCACCGATGCGGCCGGAGGCAAGCACTACCAGGACCGGCCCTGCGAGGACGCCCGGCAGGCCACGCCCTTCGATGCGCAGGCCGGCTATGTCACCACCATCGATTCGCAGGCCTCGCGGCGCGAGGCGCAGGGCGCCCTGCTGACTCGCGAGCAGATCCGCGCGCGGCACATCGAGGTCGTCGCGCGGCCGGTCCGCCAGACCGAGGCGATCTTCTCCCAGCCGGTCCCGGACGAGGCCGGGTACCTCGACGGTGGCTATCCGGTCTACCCGTACATCGAGCGCGGCTACGACCACCGGCGGCATCGCCGCCATCCGCATCGCGAGCATCCGCATGTCCCGCAGCGCCCCGACGAGACGCCGATGATCGATCCGCCGCGCGGCCAGGGCAGCAACTACGTGCCGCAGCCGCCGACGATCCGGCAGGTCGCGCCGCGTTCTCCTGCCACCGCACGCGGCTCGGGGCGCTGAGGCAGGGCGTGCGCGAAGCGCGTGCGGATTTGTCCGCTCGCCAGCGGCGCCGGCGGTCCGCGTCTTGCACCCGCTGCAGGGGACGTCGAACGCGCCACTCGACCCGGCGTTGCGCGTGAAGGCGGCCCATCGGCAGGCTTCCGGCCTGCGCCCGGGTCCTCGCCAGGCCGCTTCGCCCGCGATGCCCGGTCAGGGTGTTCCTAGGTCGCCCAGGTATCCGAGCCGTCGCGGGTCGTGGCGGTCAGCGCATCGAGGGCGAGGCCGAGTGCCTCGTTGCGCTGGTCGCGTGGATGGACGAGATACGCGGGATAGGTGAACTCGGGCGAATCCGGTACCCGCTGCAGTCGTCCCTCGTCGAGGTGGCGCTGCACAACGCGCGTCCTGAAGTAGCCGCTGCCACCGTTTTCCAGCAGGTATTGCAGGGCCAGGGGCCCGTGGTCGACGGTCAGCGCGGCGCGCGCATGGTGGGGCAGGGCGGCGTCGTGCTGGCGACGGAAGGCCTCGCCCCAGTCCACGTAGATGTAGGGCTCCGCGCCTCGCGTGGCGCGCACCAGCACCAGCTTCTCCTCGAGAAGCTGCTCGACCTGCATGCCCGGCCAGTAGTCCGCCTGGTGCACCAGGGCCACGTCGATCAGGCCGAACTTGAGCTTCTCGTGCAGTGCCGCGGCCTCGCCGACACCGGCGCGCACGGCCAGGGTCGGATGCTGCGCGCGCAGCCGGGCCAGCCAGTTCAGCAGCAGCGGGTTCCACAGGCTGAGCTCGCAGCCGATCACCACCAGCTTGCCGGCACCGGTCGGCAGCGGCAGTTCGCGGCGTGCCGCGGCCCAGGTCTGCACGAGTTGGCCGGCGTAGCTGGAGAAACGTTCGCCGTCACGGGTCAGGCGCGCGCCGCTGCGATTGCGCACGAACAGGCGACAGCCGAGCTCGCTTTCCAGGGTCTGGATGCGTGCCGTCACCGTGGTCTGCGTCACGTGCAGGTGGCGCGCCGCAGCCACGAAGCTGCCCTTGCTGCTCACTTCCAGAAACGTGCGGGCGAGGTCGATGTCCACGGTTGATATCAGAGATATCTATATTTAAGTGCAGGATAATTCATTTGTCTCGATGTAACTCGGCCAACATACTGCGGGGCTCACTTTTCTCCCCGCCGGTCGACTTCAATGGACATGGCGACGAGCCTGCCTGTCAGGCCCATCCCCGACGAGCAATGGCAGACCCTGCAGCCTCTGCTGCGACAGCTCGACCGTAACCAGTCGCTGTGGCTCAGCCGCTTCCTGGCGGCCTGCGCCGATCCGACGGCACACGTCGATGTCGCCAGCGAGGCCGCGGCGCAGATCGCGGTGCTGGTGGCCTACGGCAGCGAGACCGGCAACTGCGAGGCCCTGGCGCGTGATCTGGCCGCGCGGGTCGCGCCGCGCGGCATCGCCTGCGAGGTGGCCAGCCTGGCTGCGCTGCGTCCGCGCCAGCTCGCCAAGCAGAAATGCGTGCTGCTGATCACCAGCACGCACGGCGACGGCGATCCGCCGGAGCCCATCGCCGACTTCCACGCCGCCCTGTTCGACCCTCGCGCACCGCGCCTGCCCGGCCTGCGCTACGCGGTGCTGGCCCTGGGTGACAGTAGCTATCGCCATTTCTGCCGCACCGGTCAGCAGTTCGACGAGCGACTCGCCGATCTCGGCGCGCAGCGCCTGGTGCCACGCCAGGACTGCGACGTGGACTTCGCCGAGCCGGCGCGCCGCTGGATGGAGACGGTCGTCGAGCAGCTGCCCAGGGACGGCGCGGCAGTCCCGCGCGCCTTCGCCATCCCGGCGCCGGAGAACGCGGGCAAGGGACCGACCAGGCAGCGGCCGCTGTCGGTGCAGGTGCTGAACAACGTCCGCCTCAGCGCCGCGCGCGAACAGGTCACCCATCACCTCGAGCTGGCGCTCGACGTGCCGCTCGCGGTGCAGCCGGGCGACGCGGTGGGCGTCCTCGCCGACAACCCCTGGGAGCTGGTCTCGACCGTGCTGGAGTCCGCCGGCCTGGACGGCGAGACCGCGGTGACCCTCGACGGCGCCTCGATGTCGCTGGAAACCGCGCTGCGCGAACATCGCAATCTCACCGTCCCCAGCCCGCGCTTCCTGGAGGGATGGGCCGCGCTGTCGGGCAGCGAGGAGCTCGCCGCGATCGCCGGTGACGAGCCGCGCCAGAAGGCCTTCCTGCGCAGCCACCAGATCCGTGACCTGCTCGCGCATGCGCCGGCACGCCCCGCCGCGCAGGCCTTCGTCGATCTGCTGCGACCGCTGCAGCCGCGCCTGTACGACGTCGCCAACAGCCTGGCGGCCGTGGACGACGAACTGCACCTGACGGTGCAGCGCTATCGCTACGTGTTCGGTGACCGGCGCGAGACCGGCATCGCCTCGGATCACCTGGTGCACGTGGCGGCGGGTGCGTCGGTGCGCCTGTATCCGCACCGTCATGCGCGCTTCCACCTGCCGGAGGATGCCGCGGCGCCGCTGGTGCTGATCGCCGACGGCACCGGCATCGCGCCGTACCGCGCCTTCATCCAGGACATCCGCGCGCGCGGTCCGCGCCGGCGCGTGTGGCTGGTGTTTGCCGAGCATCGTTTCGACGAGGACTTCCTCTACCAGGTGGAGTGGCAGCAGGCGCAGGCCGAGGGGCTGCTCGAGCGCATCGACCTGGTCTTCCACGCCGACACGCCGGGGCGCCGGCTGGCCGACCCGCTGTTGGCCACGCCGGGCGACCTGGTCGAGTGGATCGGCAGCGGTGCGCACGTCTACCTGTGCGGTGACACCGAACGCCTCGAGGCCTGCGAGCAGGCCTTGCAGGAAAGCCACGATGCGCTGCGCGGCACGGCAGCGAGCTGGGACGAGCTGTCCAAGGCCAAGCGCATCCACCGGAATCTCTACTGATGAGCACCACGGCCGACTCCCACTCCCCGGACCGCAGCGTGGACCTGTCGCGCCCGGTGTCCGAGCTCAACAGCAACGAGCTGCTCAAGCATCGCAGCCGCCACCTGCGCGGCGGCATCGCGCAGGGTCTGGCCGATCCGCTGACAGCGGCGGTGCCCGGCGACGATCCACTGCTGATGAAGTTCCACGGCATCTACCAGCAGGACGACCGTGACCTGCGTGCGGGTCGCGCGCGGCGCCATCTCGAGCCGCTGTATCGCTTCATGGTGCGTCTGCGCATTCCGGGCGGCCTGCTCACGCGCGCGCAGTGGCAGGGCCTGGACGCGGTCTCGCAGCGCTTCACCGAGCGCGGCCTGCGCATCACCACGCGCCAGACCATCCAGTTCCATGGCGTGCGCAAGCATCAGCTGCGCGGCCTGATGTGCGCGTTGCGCGATCTTGGCCTGGACACCATCGCGGCCTGCGGCGATGACAGCCGCGGCGTGGTGTGCGGCGCCAACCCCGCGCTGTCCGCGGTGCACGCGCAGGTGGCGACGCTGGCGCGGGCGACCAGTGCGCGGTTGATCCCGAAGACGCGGGCCTATCCGGAGATCTGGTACGGCGCCGCTCCGGCGTCGCCGGAGCCGGCCGAGGAGCCGGTGTACGGCGAGCTCTACCTGCCACGCAAGTTCAAGGTCGGCTACGTCATTCCGCCGGTCAACGACATCGACGTCTATGGCCAGGACCTGGGCCTGGTGGCGATCGTCGAGGATCGCCGCCTGGTCGGCTTCAATGTCTGCGTCGGCGGCGGCATGGGCCAGCTCGACACGCGTGAGGACAGCTATCCGCGCCTGGCCGAGCAGATCGGCTTCATCGACGCCGACGAGGCGCCCGAGCTGGCCGAGATCGTGATGGGCATCCAGCGCGACTTCGGCGATCGCAAGGATCGCCATCGCGCGCGCTTCAAGTACACGCTCGACCGGCTTGGTACCGCCTGGTTCATCGACGAGCTGGCGCGGCGCCGCGGCAAGCCGCTGGGTGCGGCGCGGCCGGTGCGCTTCACACGCAACGCCGATACGCCCGGTTGGGAACAGGGTGACGACGGGCTCTGGCACGCCACCCTGCACATCGACAGCGGACGCGTCGACGGCGCGCTGCAGGGACAGCTGCAGGGCTTCTTCCAGCACTACAGCGGCGGCATCCGCCTGACCACCAACCAGAACCTGCAGCTGGTCGGCATCGAGCCGGAGGATCGCGCGGCGGTGGAATGGCGGCTCGACGACCTGGGCCTGTCATGGCGCCTGCAGCCGGAACTGCAGGCCGCTCACACCCTGAGCTGCGTCGCCCTGCCGACCTGCGGTCTGGCGATGGCCGAGGCGGAGCGCTACAGCCCGGACTTCCTGGTGCTGTTCAACCGCCTCAAGTCGCGGCACGGGTTGCAGCAGACACCCATCACCCTGCGGATCAGCGGCTGCCCCAACGGCTGCGCCCGGCCCTACCTGGCGGAGATCGCGCTCACCGGCCGCGCACCGGGGCTGTACAACCTCTACCTCGGCGGCAGCTTCGAGGGTCACCGTCTCACGCGTCTGTACGCCAGCAACGCCGACGAGGGCCGCCTGTTCGAACTGCTCGATCCGCTCTTCGCGCGCTATGCCGAGCAGCGGAATGAAGGCGAGCACTTCGGTGACTTCCTGGTGCGTGCGGGCTTGCTCGCGCAAGCCTGAGCACCGGCGTCGACCGGCCGGTTCGCGGCCCGGCGCGCGAGCGCATCGCGAGCTCAGGCAAGAACCTTCGGGGCCTTCTTTGCGAAGGGCGCCGCGTCGGCATCTGGCTTCGGTGGAAGACCGGGATCCGACCTGTGTCCAGGAACGCATGGCGCATGCGTCCGCGGTGGTGATGACGCGCCTCCGGCTTCGCACGAGCGCTGATTCCCGCAGCCCGTCATGCAGTATCACCGGCGGGCCGACGCCTCGCTGCCTTGAAATGCAAAGCCGGACGGCGGGTATTCGGCGCGCAGGATCCGAGTGTCCGATGCCGGCGCTGCGGATTGCCGGTTCGCTCCTGGGCTCGGATGCCGATCGCATGTCCAGGCGAGCCGATTTCGCGGAACGCAACCCGCTTTTGCGGTGGTACAAATAACGGCTTTCTCCTGACCGGAGGCGCGCGAGCGGGAACGCCGATTGCCATCGGGCTGGCGCCCTTTCGGCATACCCCCAGGAGAATCCCCATGTCCCGCGTCCACGCCTTCTCCACACGGCGCGCTGCGCCTGTGCTCGCCTTCATCGGCACGATGTCCGCGTTCAGTGTTCCTGCCTACGCCGCGGGGGACGTCTTCTATTCCGGTCGCGCGACCGGCGTGAATGCCACCGTCACCGTGCTCGGCATCCGGCAGAGCGTGACGATCGCGGACAACGGCATGAGTTGCCAAGGAAACGCAAAGAGCGAAACCCTGTACAGCCTTTCCAACCCGGCACCGCTGGGCATCTGGGTGAACGAGGCCTACACCTTCACGCAGGGCCGCGAACGCAGGTCGCTGACCAAGGCAAGGCTGTCCGGCCTGAAACTCGACGTGCCCGGACTTTCGGTGGACGGCAGCCTGATCGAGGCGCGTGCCGAGGCGCGCTGCGACGCGAGCAATACGGTCACGCTGGCCGGCAAGTCGGCGGTCGGGACATTGACGATCAACGGCAAGGGGTATGCGGTGACGGGCGCGCCGAACCAGACCGTCTCCATTCCCGGGATCGCATCGATCGTGATCAACGAACAGCGCCGCTACGCCAACGAGATCCGGGTGACCGGCGTCCGCATCAGGCTGCTGACGAGCAACACCCTGGCCACCGGTGATGTGCAGATCGCCGCGGCCAAGGCGCGCATCGTCTGCGAATAGCCGACGGCGCCGACCGGTCCTGCGCAAGGGGGACGCAAGGCCGGGCGGCGCAGGCTGTTCCGGGCCAGTCGGACCTGGCCGGCGTCCTCGCACGACGCCTGCGTGGGCGTGCGGGCCGACACGCGAAGCGCCGCGCCGGTCCGCGGATCCGGTGCCGACCGGCGCGACGCAGGCGGCTCGCCGAACCGGGCGAAGTCAGGCGCGGATCCGCGCGCGCGACCCGTGCATTGCCTGCGCAATCCGACTTCGGGCATGGTGCAGGCCCGTCGCCCACCGGAGCGCCCCCGATGCCCACCCGCATGAGTTTCGATCTCGGTTTCGGTGGCCAGGGCACGTCGCCACGCGCTGACGAGGATCCGATGCGCCTGCTCCTGATCGGCGACTTCAGTGGCCATCCCGCGGCCAAGCGGCCGCCGCTGGCGACGCGGCCGATCCTGCGCGTGGACATCGACGGGTTCGACACGCTCATGTCGCGTCTCGCCCCGCGGCTGCGCACCGCGGCTGGCCATGACATCGCGTTCGCCACGCTCGACGACTTCCATCCGGATGCGCTGTTCGCGCGTCTCGACCTGTTCCGCGCGCTGCGCGCCGCGCGCACCCAGCCGCCGCCGACCTCCGCGCCGGACCAGGCCGGCGCCGCGACCGGTGCAGAGGAATCACCCCTGGCCGGGCTGCTGGGCGGCACGCCGGCCGGAGTCGGATCTGCGGCGAGCACCTCGACGACGTCGGCAACGGACGCGATCGATGCGCTGATCCGCGGCATCGTGGCGCCGCACATCGTTCCTGACCGTCTGGCCGAAACCCGCGGGTATGTCGCGGCGGTGGATGCGGCGATCGCCGACCAGATGCGCCAGCTGCTGCACGATCCGGTCTTCCAGCAACTGGAGGCGGCCTGGCGCGGTGCGTGGTGGCTGGTGTCGAACCTGGAACTGGACGAGTCACTGCAACTGCATGTGCTCGACGTGTCGCGCGAGGAACTGCTCGGCGATGTCGTGGCCGCCGATGGGAAGGTCGGCCAGACCGGCCTGTACCAGGCGCTGGTGGATCGCGGGCGCAAGCAGCCGGGCGGCAAGGGCTGGTCGGTCGTGATGGGGCTGTACCGCTTCGGTGCGGCAGCGGCGGACATCGGGCTGCTCGCCTCACTGGGGCTGGTCGCCGCGCAGGCCGGTGGCCCGCTCATCGCCGAGGGCGATCCGGCGCTGGCGCAGGCCGACGTGCAGGCCGCGCAACTCGAGCACTGGGACGCGCTGCGCGCCAGCGAGGTCGCGCCCTGGATCGGCCTGGTCGCGCCGCGCCTGATGCTGCGCCGTCCCTACGGCGCGCGCGACGACAGGACCGAGGCCTTTGCTTTCGAGGAGCTCGGCAACACACCGGCGCACGAGCACTACCTGTGGGGCTCCGGCGCGCTGGCCTGCGGCCTGCTGCTCGGGCGCGGGTATCGCGCCGCCGAGGGATGGTCGTTCTCGCCGAACGATGAACGCCAGGTCGACGATCTGCCCAGCGCCACCCGCCTGGATGCACATGGCGAGAAGGAGCTGGTGCCCTCCGCCGAGCGCTTCCTGCCGGACTCCGACGCGCAGCGCCTGCTCGATGCCGGATTGATGCCGCTGCAGAGCCACCGTCACCTGAACGCCGCCCTGCTGGGCCGTTTCCAGTCGATCGCGCAGCCGGTGGGCGGTCTGGCGGGACTACCGGAATAGGGGGGCGGCGCGGCTGGCTCTGGCCTGCCAGCGCCGGGACGGTTCTGCCCGCGACACCTGCGCTCCAGGGTGCGGTCCGGCCGTCCTCAATCGGTGCCCGTCACCTGGAAATCGAACACCGTGGTCTGCCCGCTGCGGACCTCGGCATTGCCT
>CAMLNE010000083.1 GCA_946481265.1 uncultured Panacagrimonas sp.
GTCGGTCGCGCCTTGCCTGGCCGGATTTGCGGGGGCAACGCCGCGATCGAAATAGTGTTAACAGGCCCTAGCCTGATGTACCTGCGTGCCGGACCCTGAGGGTCCGGAAGCGAAGGAGATCTGAAGCCCTTCGTGGATCGGAAGGCACCAGGACAGGTCGTCTTTGCTCGCCGACTCTGGGCGCAGGGCTGACAGGCGGGAGTTCATGGACGTCGTACCGGATCGCCGCAGCGTGATCGAACCCGCGTTATCCGGCAGGCCCGGGCCGGTGTCCTTCGGCGTGGCCCTGCGCTGGTGGCTCAAGCTGGGCTTCATCAGTTTCGGTGGCCCGGCCGGACAGATCGCGATCCTGCATCGCGAACTGGTCGAGACGCGGCGCTGGATCTCCGAGAAACGCTTCCTGCACGCGCTGAACTACTGCATGTTGCTGCCCGGACCGGAGGCGCAGCAGCTCGCAACCTATATCGGCTGGCTGATGCACGGCGTGCGCGGAGGGATCGCGGCCGGCGTGCTGTTCGTGCTGCCCTCGCTGGTCCTGCTGATCGGGCTGTCCTGGGCCTACGCGAGCCTCGGCGAGACGCTGGCGGCCGACATCCTCTACGGCATTCGGCCGGCGGTGGTGGCGATCGCCGCGTTCGCGGCCTGGCGCATCGGGTCGCGCGTGCTGCGGCACAAGCTGCTGTGGATCGTGACCTTTGCCGCGTTCGCGGCGTTGCAGTGGAACCTCTCCTTCCCGGTGGTCATCGCGGCCGCGGCGCTGTACGGATGGCTGCTGCGCTCGCGTCTGCAGGATTCCATGAGCACCGGCCCGGCGACGCGCGACACGGGTCGCGCCGCCTTGATCGACGACGACACGCCTACGCCGCCGCACGCGCGCCTGGCCAGGGCGCGTCCGCTCCGCACCCTGCTGGTCGGCCTGCTGCTCGGGGGCGCGGCATACGCGCTGATTGCCGCCGCGGGTGGTGCCGACTCGACATTCACCGCGATGGGACGCTTCTTCACCCAGGTCGCGCTCGTGACCTTCGGCGGTGCATACGCCGTGATGCCCTACGTGGTGCAGGGCGCGGTGGTGACCCATGGCTGGCTGGGCGCGGCGCAGATGGTGGATGGCCTGGCACTCGGCGAGACCACGCCGGGGCCGCTGATCATGGTGGTCGCCTTCGTCGGGTTCCTCGGCGGCTGGAACGGGTCGTTCGCGGATCCGCTGGCGGCGGCCGTGGCCGGCGCTTGCGTGGCGAGCTTCTTCACCTTCCTGCCGTCCTTCGTTTTCGTCCTGGCCGGCGCGCCCTACGTGGAACGGACGCGCGACGACTTCCGGCTCGCCGGGCCGATGAGCGCGATCACTGCCGCCGTGGTCGGCGCGATCGTTTCACTGACGCTGTTCTTTGCCATGCACGTATTCCGGCCGTCAGGCGCGGCGGGAACCCTCGACCTCGTCGCGATGGGCCTCGCCGCCTTCGGGCTGGTGGCCCTGTGGCGCAACTGGCTGGGAATGGTGCCGCTGATCGCCTTGCTCGGCGCCGCGGGCGGGCTGTACCGCGCTCTCATGTAGTTCGTGCAAGACGGATTGGCGATGCTCAGGGAACCGCCGCGTTGGCCTCGCCCGTTCCGCCCTCGCCGAAGTTGCGCTCGATGAGCGTCTTGCGCCCGCGCAGGCGCGTGAACAGCCACTTGCCGAGGACCCGCGCCAGCACGCTGGGCTTGAACAGGACCGTGGGCGGCGAGATGAAGTGGGTCACGGTCAGGTACAGGCGATACAGATCGGGCTGCTCGTGCATGGCCTCGATCACGCGGTCGATGTACCAGTTCTGCACGCCGGCGTAGAACGGTCGCTTCTTCTTCACGTCCTGGATCCAGGGATAGCGCAGGTTCTGCTCGCGGATCACGAACCAGACCAGATCGGAGATCTTGCCGACCTTCCCGTAATAGCGACGGATGAAGCGGTGGTCACGGGGCGCTCCGGTGCGTAGCAGGCTGCGCAGCTGATCGAGCTCGAGCAGGGCCTTGGTCATGCCGGCGCCGGACACCGGATCGGCGCTCGAGATCGAGTCGCCCACGGCCACCAGTCCGGCCGGGAGATTGCGCATCTCGTGGTAGTGGTAACGCTGCATCGTCGGATACCGGAAATTGTGGACCGGTGAGCAGGGCTCCAGGCTGTCGATCTCGTGGCCGATGCACTGCGACGGCATCCGGCGCGCGAATTCGCGGAAATCCTCCGCGTTGCGTGGCGGGCTGTAGCAGTTGTAGCCGATCAGGGACGTCGACAGCACGGTGCGGCTGCTGTCGGTGTAGTACTGGGCCGCGTAGTACTGCTGGTAGGGCCGGTGCGCATAGGTGATGACCATGACCTTGTCGTGCCAGGCGCGTTCCGGCGGAACGCGGTGCAGCATGGTCGAGTAGAAGCAGTTGATGTGGTCCTCCTCGATGCGCGGCGCGCCCACGCCGATGCGCTCCAGGATGCCCGGTACCGGCGTGTTCTTTCCGGACGCATCGACGACCAGTTCCGCGGCGAGGATCTGCTGCTCGCCGCCGTGCTCGACGACCACGCCCAGGACCTCGTTGGCGGCCTTGTCGTGGACCAGGTTCTTCACCTCGCGGTCGTAGCGATACTCGATGCGGGGTTCGTCGTCGATGCGGCGACGGATGCACCACTCCAGCAGGGGGCGGCCGGCGCAGACGATCTCCACGCCGCTGTCGACCACCTTCTTCCAGGATCCGGCCAGCATCAGCCGGTATTGCTGGCCCATGTCCACCTTGAAGGCGCCGGCCTCCACCATGTCCTGGATGATGCCGGGGAAGATCGACTCGAGCTGGCGCTGCCCGGCGATCAGCAGGTGGTGCAGGTGCCATCCCTGCGCCGCGCCGGGACGGCCTTCCATGCGCCGGTGATCCGGGTCCTGTTCGAGCACGACGACCTTGTCGAAGTGCTCGGTCAGCACCTTGGCGGCGCTGATGCCCGCGATCGAACCGCCGATCACCACGGCCGTGCCGCGCCCACGCTGCCGGATCGAAGGAAGATCGACATCGGCGGACCCGAGATCCAGCTCCGCCCGCGCTTGCCGATTTCCGCTGGCGATGAACTTCTCGTAATAGAGACCGGCCTGCTGCAGGCCGTTCGACTGCAGCCAGTCGCGCGTGGCATCGACCATGGCCGCAGGCCCGCACAGGTAGATGTCGACGTCGCCGCCGTACAGATCGCTGTCGGCCAGCAGGTCGGTCACCCACCCGAGACGCCCGCTCCACGTGGCGGATCCCTGCACGGCGATCGCCTGCCAGGAGAAGTGGGGGCACTGCTGCGCGAGGCGTTCGAGCCGGTCCGTCAGCACGAGGTCGGCATCGCGCGTGACGCCGTAGTTGAGCCGGATCGGTTGCCTGCAGCCGTCGCGGACCAGTTGCTCGGCGATGGAAAGGATCGCCGACAGCCCGGTGCCGCCGGCCATCAGGATCATCGGGCGGTTCACATCGCGCAGGAAGAAGCCGCCCTTGCTGGCCCGCATGTCGATGCGGTCGCCGGGCCTGGCGTGCTCGCGCAGATACTCGCTCATCGCGCCGCTCGGCAGCAGGCGAACCAGGAATTCCACCTCGCCACCATCGCGCGGTGCGTGGGCGAAGGAATAGCTGCGCCAGCAATCGGTGCCGGGAACCTTGAGCTGGGCGAACTGGCCCGGCCTGTAGCGAAGCTTGTCCGACAGGCCGCCCACATCCAGGGCCAGCAAGGCCGTATCCGGCGACAGGCGCTCGACGCGTGAAACGATGGCTTCGCCGACGACGATCCGGGCGGCGTTGCTCCCCAGCGGATAATCGAGCTCGACGACGCAGTCCGATTTCACGCGGGTCTGGCAGCTCAGGATGCGGCCCTGGTCCTTTTCCGCCTGGCTCAGCCCGATCGACCTGGCCAGGTCGTAGGACCCTTGCGTGCATCGTCCGACGCAGGTGCCGCAGATCCCCGATTCGCATTCGCTGACGATGGGCACGCCGTTGGCTTCGGCGGCCTCGAGCAGCGTCTGGCCGTCGACGACCGGCATCGTGCGTTCGGCGCCGTCGGAGTAGCGAAGGCTCACTTGATGGTTCATGCAGGTTCTCCTCCGCACAAGGGTTCTGGTGCGGACCAGCATCGAACCCGCGGGGCGTCGGTTCCATCCCGAGGGAGAGGGGGCGTCCCGCGACGCTTGGGGTCGGCAGGGCGCAAAGTGGCTGCTGCGAGGTACGTAGAACCCGCAGCGCCCGGGGAGCGACGCAGGATCGGGCCGCTGCAATCGCCCGATCGGAGCGCTGCACCACCCCGATCCAGTGATTTCCGAAGGCGATGCGACGGTCTACCGTCGATGATCCGAGGAGATAACAAGGAAAGTTAATGCGCCCAACCGATCTCGTGCGCCGACTCGCGCTGGCCGTCGGCCTGCTCTCGACCTGCGTCGCCCATGGCGCCGAACTGTCGGGGCGGGTGATCGGCGTCGGCGACGGCCGTGGCATCGCCCAGGCGATGGTCACGCTGTCGTTCCCCGAGGAGCACCCCGGGCCGGCGGCGATCACCGTGTTCAGCGGTGCAGACGGCACCTTCCGCATCCCGGCAGACAGCCTGCCCGACATGCAGACCCTGCAGCTGCGCGCGAACAAGCCGGGCTTCCACCAGGTCGAGCCGGCAGACGCCAAGCCCCGGATGAAAGTCCACCGCAAGGGAGAGCCGGCGCAGGCGACGATCTATCTGCAGTCCAGCGACAACATCGCATCCCAGGTTCCGGCGTCGGCCTGGTTGATGGGCATGCCGGCCGGCGACGAGCGCAACATCACGATCACCAGCTGCTCGAGCTGCCACCAGATGGCCAGTCCCCGCGTGCGCGAGTACGCGGCGCAGATCGAGGCAGTGAACAACGGGCCCGATGGCGACAGGAAGGCGCTGGAGGAATGGCGCAAGGTGATCCGGCACGAGGCCTGGCGCACCATCGTCAAGTACATGCGCCCCAAGCACTACTCGGTTTTTCCGCTGGAAAGCCCGGTCAATCTCGACGCCATCGACTGGACCGCGGCGCAGAACGCCGACTACAACTTCTTCAATGCGCGACAGGGCGAGGTGATCGCCAAGTATCTCGCCGAACATTTCCCCAGGCAGACCGCCTGGCTCGGACGCGACGACTACAGCTACGGCGCCAAGCTCGGCGTGTCGGACAAGACCGTGATCCGCGAGTACCGCTTCCCGAAGGATGCGCTGGTCCGCGAACTGGTTCCCGCGCCCGGATCGCCCTATCTCTGGGGCGCCGACGTGCGCCGCAATTTCGTCGTGCGCCTCGATCCGGTGAGCGGCGACACCAAGTGGTACATGCCGGACTTCAAGGGATCGACCGGCCCGCACACCATCGCGCCCGATGACGACGGCAAGCTGTGGGTGTCGATGATCGATAACGACCAGTTCGGCCGCTTCGATCCGAAGACCGAGACCTGGAAGCTGTGGACCCTGCGCCCCACCAACCTGCCCGATACCGCGGCGATGGCGGGTGGCGCGATCGTCCATGACTTTTCGATCGACTCGAAAGGCCATATGGCGCGCGACAAGTACGGCAACATCTGGGTGACGCTGGTGGGGTCGAACCAGATGGGAACGCTCAATCCCGAGACCGGCGAGGTGGCGTTCCACGACACCAACAAGATCGAGGGCATGAGCCCGATCAACCATCTCATCTATGGAACGGTGCTCGCGGCCGACGGCGAGTGCGCCTGGTATTCGCAGCTCAATGGCCATGTCGGCTGCATCAACGCGAAGACCAACAAGATCGACAAGCTGGTCCCCTTCACCGAGGGCATGGGTCCGCGGCGCATGGCGCGCGACAACGACGGTCATCTGTGGGTCGCCCTGTTCGGCAGCGGCCAGATCGCGAAGATCGACATGCAGACCGCCAAGGTGACGGCGACCTACGATCTGCCGGACCGCGCCGCGGCGCCCTACGCGGTGACCTGGGACGAGCGCCGCAAGACGGTCTGGGTGGCCAACGCCAACAGCGACGTGGTGTACCGGCTGGATCCGAAGACCGGCACATCGACGGTCTATCCGCTGCCGCGTCCGATGGCCTACCTGCGGCAGCTGGCGCTGGACCAGCAGACCGGTCGACTGGTCGCGTCATACGGCAACTACCCCGAGGGTTCCGGGCCATCGATGGGCGTGGTGATCGACGTCGGCGAATGAGCGCCCGTCCCAGCCCCCGATCCAGCACAGGAGTTGCCATGACCTCACACCCCGTCCGCAGCCGCACCGCGCGTATTGCCGTCGCGCTGCTCGCCATCCTCTCGTTCTCCGTCCATGCGCAGGCCGAACTGGATGCCGCGCAGGCCAAGTCCCTGTTCAATGTGCGCGGCTGCAACGCCTGCCACGAGACCGGCGAACAGCGCATCGGTCCGCCCTACCAGGTCGTCGCGTTGCGCTACGCCGCGGCGTACGCGGCCGATCCGGTCGCCCTGATCGACCAGCTCGCGGTCAAGATCCGCCACGGTGGCGCCGGTGCCTGGGGTTCGGTGCCGATGGTGAGCAACCCGTCGATCTCGCAGGAAGAGGCCGAATCGATCAGCCGGTGGATCATGGGCCTCAAGCCGCCCACGTCCCCGTAGCGTCTACAGCGTCCGTTCAGCCGCGGCAGCTGACGCTGCGCACGTCGTCCCGATCGCAGGACCCATCGCCATGCTGCGCATTCCCCGCATGCTGCTTCGCCCACCGAGGTTCTCGCCCGGATTTGTCCCGGCCCTGATTCTGGGCATCAGCGCGAGCTTCGCGCTGGCGCGCGCGGATGCCGCCGAGATGATCGAGGGCAAGGCAAGGGTGATCGATGCGGGCACCCTGGAGATCCAGGGCAAGCGCGTACGCCTCAACGGGATCAAGACGCCGGACGAGGACCAGGCCTGCCTGCGCGACGCCAAGCCGTGGAAATGCGGCGCGGCGGCCGCCGCCGCGCTGCGCCGCCACGTCGAAGGCCGCGAGGTGAGCTGCGAGGCGGTCGGCGATGACGCCGGCGCGCGCTGCAGCATGGACGGCGAGAACCTCAATGCCCTGCTGGTGCGGGAAGGGTGGGCGATGGACCGGCCGTCGGAGAGCGAGGGCGCGTACGCCAAGGAACAGGAGGAGGCCAAGCGCGCCCGGCGCGGCGTATGGGCGACCGAAAAGGACAACCCGGAAGAAGTGCGCCGCCAGCGCATGCGCGGCGGGTAGGGAGGGGCGCCGGGCAAGCGGGCCCCTTTCTTGCCAATGCGAAATATTCTCAATAAGGTGGCGGGGTGCATCCTCTCCTTCGATCCCAGCGTCCCCGCGGGCCGCGTTCGGCCCCGTACGTCGGGACTGCGGACGCTCAGGGCCCGGCCCCGGATGCTCGTAGCGCCCGCAAAGACGCCGGCGTCGCGCTAAGGCTCGGCCCAGGCCCGCAGCAGGTTGGCGTAGGTCTTGGACAGCAGATCGAATTCCGGCGTGGCCAGCTTGCCGGCCTTGTCCCACACGCCGCGCCGGGCCGTATCCAGATCGAACAGGATCTCGCGCTGCGCGACATCGCGCACCAGGCTCTGCACCCACAGCACCGCGGCCAGGCGCTCGCCGCGCGTAACCTCGGCCACCCGGTGCAGGGTGGTAGCGGGATAGACGATGGCCTGGCCGGCCTCGAGCTTGTAGCTGAGTGCGCCGGAGACGTTCTCGATCACCAGTTCTCCGCCGTCGTAGTCAGCCGGATCGGACAGGAACACGGTGACCGCCAGATCGCTGCGGAGCGCGGTGCCCGCACCGCCGTCGCCACCGCCCATCAAGGCCTCGTCGACGTGCCGGCCATAGGCCATGCCGGTGGTGTAGCGCGAGAACAGCGGGGTGCACAACCGGGCCGGCAGTGCGGCGGAACGGAACAGCGGATGACGCATCAGGCACTGCTGGATACGCTTTGCGGCGACATCGCTGGCCGCCTGCAGATTGTTCTTGACCTTGACCGCGTGCCAGCCGGCGGTGCTTGCGCCGCTGACGAAGCCCGCGGTGTCGAGCGCGCCCCGGATCGCCTGCAGCGCATCGGCGTCCAGTACACCGGCGAGACAGAGATTCACGTCAGGGAATTACCGAGGAAGGTGACGTCGCGATGGAGTTGAACCATATCAGGCTGTGGACCGGCTTCGGCAGCTTCCTGAGCGTGGCGGTGGCGAACCCCGTGTCTGCGCTGCCCGTCCCCGATCCGGACACGGCGGCGATGATGGTGGCGCAGGGCGGGGAGGGCGGCGAAGACAGCATGCCCTCGTCGTATCGCCTGCTGTCGGTGGATCCACAGGCCTACAGTTTCGACCTGCGCCCACAGGTGCAGAACTATGCGCGACTGGTGCACGGCAGCTATGCCAGCTCGGTGGCCGCCGCCGAACGCATGCGCACGGCGATCCGCGCCATGCTGGACCGGCCCAGTGCCGAGTCGATGGCGGCGGCACGCGCGGCCTGGGTCGAGGCCCGTCCGGCCTACCTGGTCACGGAGGCGTTCCGCTTCTACGACGGGCCGATCGATGTGCGCGCCGACGGCGAGCCCGGACCCGAGCCGCACATCAATGCGTGGCCGCTCAACGAGGCCTTCATCGACGCGGTGAAGGGCCAGCCGCGCGCCGGCCTGGTGTGGGACAGCTCGGTCACGCTCACCCGCGAGTCGATCATCGAGCGGGACCAGGTCAGCGACGAGGCCGATGTGACCACCGGCTGGCATGCCATCGAGTTCCTGCTGTGGGGACAGGATCTCGATCCTGCGGGTCCCGGCAACCGGCCGTTCCAGGACTACGTGACGGGACAGCCGGACCGTGATCGCCGCCGCCTGTACCTGGCGACCGTCACCGACATGCTGGTCGATGACCTGCGCGGCCTCGAGGCGGCGTGGGCACCGGATGCGGACAACTTCCGCAAGCGCTTCCTGGCGCTCGAGCCGCACGAGGCCCTGGGCCGCGCCGTCAACGGCATCGCCAACCTGATCGGCCACGAACTCGCGACCGAACGCCTGTCGGTGGCCCTGGACAGCGGCGACCAGGAGGACGAGCACAGCTGCTTTTCCGACACCACCCACCAGGATCACCTGTACGACCTGCGTGGCGCCTACAACGTCTGGCTCGGGGGTACCAGCGAGGTCACCGCACCGGACAGCCTGCGCGCGCTGACCCTGAAGATCGACCCGGCGCTGGCCGCGCGCACCGATGCACTGTTCACCCAGGCGCTGGCCGCGGTCACCCTGATGGACGTGCCCTTCGATTCGATCCTGCGCTCGCCTCCCGGCAGTCCGCCGCGACAGCGCGCGGAGGCCGCGGTGGCCGCGTTCCAGGCGCTCGGGGCGCAACTGGCCCAGGTCGGCCGCCGGCTCGGCGTGCTGGTGATCGTCCCCGGGCTGCCGCTCGCGCCGGCATGACCGGAATGAAGGGGCTGCGCGCGGGAATGCCGCTGTCGGCTTTCCTGCTGCTTGCATCGCTGGGTGCCTGCGTGGCGACCTCGGTTGCGTCCACCCGCGCGGCGCCGGCGCCGGTGGAAACGATCGGCGAGCGCTTGGGCGGTGACGCGGGCCGGCCGCTGTTCGGCCAGACCGCGTTCGCCATGCCGGCACCGAACCTGGACGCGCGCCAGTTGCGCGACTTCGCGTTCGGCAACCGCCTGTTCAATACCAACTGGGTCCAGGCAGGCGCCTCGGCGGCCTCGTTCGACGGCGTCGGTCCGATCTTCAACCGCGTGTCCTGTTCCGGCTGTCACGTGCGCGATGGTCGCGGGCGGCCGCCCGAGCCCGGCGAGCCGATGGAATCGATGCTGGTGCGGGTGTCCCTGCCGGGAAGCGACGCCCACGGCGGGCCGAAGCCGCACCCCGTCTACGGCGACCAGATCCAGGATCGCGCGATCCCCGGCGTGCCCGCCGAGGCGCAGGTGGTATTGAGCTGGGAGGAGGCCGGAGGCCAGTACGCCGACGGCGAGACCTATTCGCTGCGTCGGCCGATCATCAAGCTGCGCGACCCGGCCTACGTCCCGCAGGGCAAGGACCTGCTGACCTCGCCGCGCGTGGCACAGGGCATGATCGGCCTGGGCCTGCTCGAGGCGGTGCCCGACGCCGAACTCATCCGCTTCGCCGATCCCGATGATGTCGACGGCGACGGCATCTCCGGACGTCCCAACCATGTATGGGACCTGCGGCGGCAGGCTGCCGCCATCGGCCGCTTCGGCTGGAAGGCGAACCAGCCGAGCGTGGAGCAGCAGATCGCGGCCGCGGCGGGAGGGGATATCGGTCTCACCACCGCGCTGGTGCCTGCCGATGCCTGCACCGAGGCACAGGTCGCCTGCCGCGAGTCGCCCAACGGCGGCGTGCCCGAGGTGTCCGACGCCTTTCTCGCCAAGCTGCTGCTCTACTCGCGCAGCCTGGCGGTGCCCAACCGCCGGCACATCGACGATCCGCAGGTGATCCGGGGACAGGCACTGTTCGAATCTTCAGGCTGTGCGGGCTGTCATCGCATCACGGTGCGCACCGGGCCGCATGAGCTGGCGCAGGTGGCCAACCAGACCATCCATCCCTTCACCGACCTGCTGCTGCACGACATGGGCGAGGGGCTGGCGGATGGCCGGCCCGACTTCGAGGCAGACGGGCGCGAATGGCGCACGCCGCCGCTGTGGGGCCTGGGCCTGATCCACACCGTCAACGGCCATGAGTTCCTGCTGCACGATGGCCGCGCGCGCGGCATCGCGGAAGCCATCCTCTGGCACGGCGGAGAAGCCGAGGCCGCGCGCGAGCAATTCCGCCATCTGCCGAAGCCCCAGCGCGAGGCGCTGATCGCGTTCCTGAAGTCGCTCTGAGGACCTCGGGAGCTCTCGTCCCGAGGTCCTGGCGGGCTGCTGCCGCGGCGAGAGGATGTGCCAGGCGAAGCGGCGCACCACTCCCTGGCGGCGGTGCGCACGCCGCCTCTTGCACGCCCTGCGATGCACCCCGCGACGTTCAGTGGGTCGGCAGCGGCGAGAAGTGCGCGCTGGTGATCTTCCACCCCTGCGCGCGCCGGGCGAACACCCAGGTCGTGCGGCCGCTGAGCATCGAGGCCGGCCCATCGCCCTGCGGGACCGACACGAAATGATCGTAGGCGTTGACGATCGCCACGCCGTCGTTGATCAGCCGGTACGAGGGCTGGTGGAAATTGAACGAAACCGATTTCGCGCCGACGGTGAGATTCATCAGGTGCTGCACGAAGCGCGGCTTGCTCTCGAATCGGTAGGGAAGATGGTCGAATACCTCCAGGTCGTCGTCCAGCGCGGCGACGAAGCTCTCGAAGTTGCCTTGCTGCGCGTCGGACATGATGCGCTCGGTCAGGGCCTTCACTTCAGTGATGTCGGACATCGGAAACTCCTGGGGAGAGGGAGCGCCGATGGTCGTGCGTGCAGGCGGCGTGCTCAATTACGCCGCAGGTCAAGCACCGCCGCCGGAGAGGTGCACCGTAGCGCGCGCGTCCGTCAGACCGGCAAGCGCACCGTGACGCGTCCACCACCCCATTCCGATCGGGCGAGCAGGATGCGCCCCTCGTAGGCCTTGACCACCTCGTAGACCGCCGCCAGGCCGATTCCCTGCCCTGGCTTCTGCGTGTCCGCCCGCACGCCACGCTGCAGGAGTTCCTGCGCGTCATCGGGAAACCCGGGCCCGTCGTCGTCGACCTCGATCACCTCCTCGCCGGCCTCGCGCGTGAAGCGCACGCGGACATGGTTGCCGCCGTACTTGCAGGCGTTGTCCATCAGGTTGCCGAGCATCTCGAACAGGTCATCGTTGTCGGCACGCATGCGGAACTGCGGCGGCGCCTGTATCTCGAATCTCAGGTTGCGATCGGCGTAGACCTTGCCCAGGGCCTGGGCAAGCTTGGCGGCGATGGGCGCCGGCGCCACCGGCTCGGTCAAGGTGCGACGTCCCGCGGTGGCGGCCTTGCGCAGCTGGTAGTCGGTGATCTGCTGCATCACGTCGACCTGTTCGCGCAGGGGGCCGCGCATCTCCTCCGGCGCGCGCGGTTCGTCCGACATTCCACGCAGCACGGCCAGCGGCGTCTTGAGGCTGTGCGCCAGGTCTCCCAGGGCGTCGCGGTAGCGCGTCTGCTGGTTGCGCTCGCTGCGGATCATCGCGTTGAGGCCCTGGGTGAGGGCGAGCAGTTCATCGGGGTAGCGGCCGTGGATCTCGGATCGCTCGCCGCGTTCCACCGATTGCAGTTCGTTGACAAGGCGCCGGACCGGGGCCAGGCCCCAGCGCAGCACCAGGTACTGGACCAGCAGCAGGCCGCCCGCGGCGGCCGCCAGCCACAGCCAGAGCTCGCGTCGATAGGTTTCCAGCTGTCGCTGGTAGCTGGAGGCATCCTCGAGCACCACGAAGGTGTAGCGCTTGGGATCGTCCTGCAGGTCGATCCAGCGCAGGCCGTAGCTCAGCGAGAACACCGGTGGCCGACGCAGTTGGTGGAACGCCCACTGGCCGACATCCGGCATCTGCGGCGGCGGGACTTCCAGGAACTCGGCCGAGGTCCACACCAGGCGTACCTGCTCGTCGAACAGCGCCGCCTGCAGGCCGCTGGCCGGCTGCACCAGCCGCCGGTCCGAGATGTCATTGGGTTCTACGGTGAGGTTGCCGTTGGCGTCGGTCCGCGCCGCGGCAAGCAGCGAGTAGACCAGGCCCTCGAGCTTGTCGCGCTGCGCCTGCAGGGTGCTGTCGCGAAACGCGCTGTCCAGCACGATCGCCGTGAGTACGAAGAACGCCGCCAGCACCGCGGAGGCGGCGGCGAGCAGGCGGGCGCGCAGGGAGGTCATGCGGTCAGTTTGGCCGTTTGGAGCCGCCGCTCGCCAGCACCGCCGTGGCAGCCATGGGCGCCGAAGAACGCCGGCCCGCCCTGCGCCGGATTGCAGGGCGACACCGACGCCCGTTGTCGGCTAGCTCCTGGGCAGGTCCCAGCGATAGCCGCTGCCGCGCAGGGTGGTGATCGGACTCGGTGGCGAGAATGCCGCCGAATTCGCGACACGGAGCAACGTGCTAGCGATCCCCGCGTCGCCCTGAACCTCGGTGCACAACTTGTTGACGTCGAGGTTGGGATCGCGGGCCATCGCGAGCACCTTACGCACGCGGTCGGTGAAGTTGTAGTTCATC
>CAMLNE010000084.1 GCA_946481265.1 uncultured Panacagrimonas sp.
CTGCGCTTCTACCTGTCGCGCCTGCAGGACTGGGTGTACCCGCGCGAGGGTGGCCTGGTGCACGTGAAGGATCCGGATGCCTATCGGCGCATCCTCGAGTTCCACCGCGAGCACGAGCTGCCACTGGCCTGAGCCCGCTGGGTTCCGCCGCCGGCCGTGGCGTGACATGGCGCACGGGCGGTCGCGGTTCTTGCCGGGGGTCCGACTTGGTTAGACTGGCGCGCCTGCGATTTCCCTGCTAACGAGAGTCCTGCCCATGAAAATGCTCATTGCCGTCATCAAGCCGTTCAAGCTCGACGCCGTCCGTGAAGCGCTCGCCGATATCGGCGTGCAGGGCATGACGGTGACGGAGGTCCGCGGCTTCGGGCGCCAGAAGGGCCATACCGAGCTGTATCGCGGCGCCGAGTACACGGTGGACCTGCTGCCCAAGATCAAGCTGGAAGTCGCACTTGCGCCGCCGATGGTGGATCGCGCGATCGAGGCGATCCAGAAGAGCGCCAAGACCGGCCAGATCGGTGACGGCAAGATCTTCGTCTACGACCTCGACCAGACCGTGCGCATCCGCACCGGCGAATCGGGCGCGGACGCAGTCTGAGACGGACGGACGGTCGCCGAGGAAACGGCGGCCTCGCGACATCGCACGCTGACGGGACCGGGCGACGAAGTACCAGGGGATGCGGGCATCCGGTCAACTTCGACCGGCCAGGGGAGAAGGAGCATGAAACGATGGCTTGGCGCGGCCCTTGCCGCCTTTCCGTGCATGGTCCTTGCCCAGGAACCCGATCCTGGCGACACCGCCTGGATCCTCACGTCCATCGCCCTGGTCCTGTTCATGACCTTGCCGGGCCTCGCGCTGTTCTACGGCGGCCTGGTACGCAGCAAGAACGTGCTGTCGGTCCTCATGCAGTGCTTTGCGATCACCTGCATGGTCTCGATGATGTGGCTGGTTTTCCTCTACAGCCTGGTCTTCGACGCGGGCGGGCCGCTGATCGGCGGCCTGGACAAGGCCTTCTTCGCCGGCGTCGAGGAGGGCTCGGTCAACGGCAGCATTCCCGAGACTGCCTTCGCGATGTTCCAGCTCACTTTCGCGGTGATCACACCTGCGCTGGTGGTCGGCGGGTTCGCCGAGCGCATGCGCTTCGCCTCGATGCTGCTGTTCTCGGCGCTGTGGGTGACCCTGGTCTACGCGCCCATCTGCCACTGGGTGTGGGCCGCCGACGGCTGGCTCTACAAGCTGGGCCTGCTCGATTTCGCCGGCGGCACGGTGGTGCATGTCACCGCGGGCGTGGCGGCCCTGGTATCGGCGATCGTGCTGGGCAAGCGCCAGGGCTTCCCGCATACCGCGATGATGCCGCACAACATGACCATGACCGTGACCGGCGCAGCCATGCTCTGGGTCGGCTGGTTCGGCTTCAACGGAGGATCCGCGCTGAGTGCCGGCGGCAACGCCGCGATGGCCATCCTGGTCACCCACCTGTCGGCCGCCGCGGGGGCCAGCGCCTGGGCCGTGATGGAGTGGCTGCGTTACGGCAAGCCCTCGGCACTGGGCACCGTCACCGGCATGGTGGCGGGCCTGGGCACGATCACGCCCGCCTCCGGCTACGTCGGTCCTGGCGGTGCGCTGCTGATCGGCCTGATCGCGGGCGCGGTCTGTTTCCACGCGACCAACTTCCTGAAGCGCCGGTTGCGCATCGATGACTCGCTCGACGTGTTTCCTGTGCACGGCGTGGGCGGCGTGCTCGGCACCTTGCTGGCCGGCATCTTCGCGTCCAGCGCGCTGGGCGTCTTCAGCGGCCAGGGCTATGCCCCGGGCATGGACATGGGCTCGCAGTTCGGCGTGCAGGCGCTGGGCGTGGCCGTCACGGCCGGCTATACCGCCGTCGTCAGCTATGTGCTGCTCAAGCTGATCGACGCGACGATGGGCCTGCGCGTCAGCGCGGAGGCCGAATCCGCCGGCCTGGATACCGCCGAGCACAACGAGCGCGGCTACGACCTCTGAAAAGGACCCGGCGCTGCGTCGATCGGACGAACGCGCCTCAAGGCCTGTCCGTGCCCGCGATCCGCTCGCCGCCAGGCTCCGTCGTCAGGCCGAATCCCAGCAGCGCGGGCCAGTCGGCGATCGGGTAGAGACGGATATTGCGCAGGGCCACGTCACCGGGCGGATCGATCAGCGCGTGGAAATAGCTGGAATCGCGCACCACCCGGCGGGCCGCAAGCGCGGTCGACTCGCTCCACTTCCATCTTTCCTTTCTCGCTCGCCGATCCAGGGCTTCGACCATCGCCGCCTCCCAGGCGGTGCGATTCAGGCGCGAGCGCGCAGCCGATACGTCCTTGAAGCGCGCCAATAGGCCGCCATCCTCGAACTCGAGCTCGAGCCGGCGGACCAGGATCTGATCCGGCGCGCGATCGAACACCCGGGGCGATCCCTGGAGACGGGCGTCGAGAACGGCGCGGCCGAGTTGCGCTCCCAGCGCATCGAGACGCAGCAGCGCCAGATTCGACGACGCGAGGTACTGCAGGTCGAAATCGAGGTCGAACCGCAGCTCGGTGTAGCCCAGGTCGTACAGGGTGGGGGGCGGCACGCGGGACGGATCCGGCGAGTCCGATGTCTGCGCACGTCGTTCGGCCACCGGCACGCGCACGTCGACCAGGCGCCCGCGCAGGCGGGCAATCGTGCCGTCTTCGCCGCGGCGCATCTCGTCGACGCGCAGCTCGCGCGCCTGGATGCGCAGGCCGGTGGACGTCCCGAGCGCCATCTGCAGGCCGCCCGCAGGCTCGAACGACAGCCCCCAGACGCGGCCGGCGCCCCAGGGAAACGGCCAGAGGCGCTCGTAATGAAGGTCGCCGTGCGGAACCAGCCGCGCCACCCACCGCGCGGCGGCCTCGTGCGTGCGTTGCACCAGCCAGTACTGACCTGCGCAGGCGGCGACCACCGCGATCAGTCCAACGCGCCAGAGAACAGTGCCGAGTTTCATGGAACGGATTGTAGGTGCCGATTCACATCGCGGCTTCGGGCGCGGCGGACGCGTGGTCCGCTGCGTGGCGTCGCCATCATTCCGGTCCGGCCGGAGGAACCGGGGTCAGCGTCCGGCAGCGCGGCCACCCACCATCTGCAGGCGCCGGTTACGGGCGGGTGAGAAATGCAGGCTAGACTCGCCGCGTCGCGATGACCGGACGAACACCCATGCGCGCTGTGCTGATCGCCTTGTGCACCCTGTTGATCATCGGCGGCGCGTCCGCAGCGGACGAACGCATCTACCGGTGGACGGGGCACGACGGAAAGGTCCATTACGGTGACCTGCCACCACCGGGGGCGCGCGAGGTACGCAACTTCGATCGCAAGGTCGGCACCGCGGCACCCACCGAGCCGGCCGACCATGCGCCGCCCAGCGCCGAGCAGCTGGCCGAACAGGAAGCCGAGTGCGCGAACAAGCGCGCACAGCTCAACACCTACAGGAACGCCACACGCCTGGTCGAGCGCGACGCCCTGGGACGCGAGCGGGAATTCACCCTCGCCGAACGCGAGCAGATCATTGCCCGCACGCAGGCAGACCTCGAAACCCGGTGCGGCGACGCACCCCAGGAGTGACCTGCGCATGAGTGCAGCCGTACGCGCCGGGATGGCGCTGATCCTCGCTGTCTGCGTGATCGGCGTCGCGCAGGCGCGCAGCGTCTACCGCTGGGTCGACAGGAACGGAGTCGTCCATTACGACGACACCAACTCCGGCGGCCAGCGCATGACGCGCGAATATCTCGCCGACCGCGTGATCCCGGATGAACCCGAATGGGCCGGCGTGATTCCCGGCGATCTGGTGGCCGAGGTCCGGCAGCGCTGCGACAACGCGCGCGAGCGGCTGGCGAACTACCGCACGGCGTCGGAAATCTACGGGCGCGATCCGAGCGGCAATGTCTACCGGCTGTCCGTCCGGCAGGCGCGGCTCATGGTGGCCGAGCTGCAGGCCGAAAGCGATCGCTACTGCCGGCCCGACGCGGCGCAGCGCGAACACGCCGACCGCATCGCCCAGGCCAGGGCCGAGCGGGCGCGCAAGGCGCTGCCCTCGACGCGGCGCTGAGCGCTCCCGGCGCCGGAATGGCGCCATCCTGACCGGCCCCTCCCGATGAGCGAAAACAGCCAGTTCCGCCTGCTTTCCGAACGCCGCTTCGGGCCGTTCTTCGCCACCCAGACACTCGGCGCGTTCAACGACAACGTCTTCAAGAACGCGCTGGTGATTCTGGTCACCTTCGGTATCGCCGGACTGTCGGCCGAGCAGGTCAGCGCCTACGTGAACCTTGCCGCGGGGCTCTTCATCCTGCCCTTCTTCCTGTTCTCGGCCACGGCCGGGCAGATCGCGGAGAAGTACGAGAAGTCCGCCCTGATTCGGATCATCAAGCTGGCCGAGATCGTGATCATGCTGCTGGCCGCGCTGGGCCTGTGGCTGGGCAACGTGCAGATGCTGTTCGGCGTGCTGTTCCTGCTCGGCATGCAGTCGGCAGTGTTCGGACCTGTGAAGTATTCGATCCTGCCGCAGGCCCTGCACGAGAAGGAGCTGGTCGGTGGCAACGCGCTGGTGGAGGCGGCCACCTTCCTGGCGATCCTGCTCGGCACGCTCCTCGGCGGCTGGCTGATCACGCTGCATGGCGGGGCCACGACGGTGAGCGTGGTGGTGCTGGCGGTGGCCGTGGGCGGCTACCTGACCGCGCGCGCCATCCCCCACTCCGCCGCGGCGGCCCCCGGGCTGCGTATCGACTGGAATCCGCTGACCGAGACCTGGCGCAATTTCCAGTTCATGCGCACCAACCGCACGGTGTTCCTGTCGGTGCTCGGCATTTCCTGGTTCTGGCTGTACGGCGCGACCTTCCTGTCGCAGCTGCCCAACTACACCAAGGTGTACCTGGGCGGGAACGAGCAGGTCGTCACCCTGCTGCTGACCGTGTTTTCACTGGGCATCGGCGTCGGCTCGCTGCTATGCGAGCGCCTTTCCGGACACAAGGTGGAGATGGGCCTGGTGCCGCTGGGTTCGATCGGCCTGACCGTCTTCGGCATCGACCTGTACTTCGCCGCACCGGTGGCCGCGCAGGTCGGCGACCTCGGTGCGGCAGCCTTCCTGGGCGACCCGGGCAATCATCGCGTGCTGTGGGACCTGGTGCTGATCGGCCTGTTCGGCGGTTTCTACATCGTCCCGCTCTATGCCCTGATCCAGGCCCGTTCGGAGCCCTCGCACCGCTCGCGCATCATCGCCGGCAACAACATCCTCAATGCATTGTTCATGGTCGCCTCGGCGATCGTCTCGGTGCTGCTGCTCGAAGCCGGCCTCAGCATCCCGCAGCTTCTGCTGACGGTCGCGGTGATGAACGCGGCGGTGGCGATCTTCATCTACTCGCTGCTGCCCGAATTCCTGATGCGCTTCCTGGTCTGGCTGCTGATCAGCCTGCTCTACCGCGTGCGCACGCAGGGCCTGGAGCACATTCCGGACGAAGGTGCGGCGATCCTCGCGCCGAACCATGTCAGCTTCGTCGATGCCCTGATCATCGGCGGCACCGTGCGTCGCCCGATCCGCTTCGTGATGTACCACCGGATCTTCCGCATCCCGGTGCTCAACTTCATCTTCCGTACCGCGCGCGCGATTCCGATCGCACCGGCACGCGAGGACGCTGCCCTGCTGGAGAAGGCCATGGCCGAGATCGAGTTGGCGCTGCGCAACGGCGAGCTGATCGGCATCTTCCCCGAAGGCGGCCTGACCCCGGACGGCTCGATCCAGCCGTTCCGGCCCGGCATCGAGAAGATCTTGGCGAGCACGCCGGCACCGGTGATTCCAATGGCGGTGCGCGGCCTGTGGTCGAGCATGTGGTCGCGCCGCGCTTCGGCCATGGGTCGCGCGCGCCTGCCGCGGCGCTTTCGCGCGCGCATCGAACTTCGGGCCGGCACACCGATGGATGGCGCCGGCCTGAAGGCGTCCGATCTCGAGGCGCGGGTGCGCGAACTGCGCGGCGACCGGCCTTGAGCCTCCTCAGGGGCCGGGCTTGATGAAGCGCAGGGTCATGCGGTCGGACTCGCCGATGGCGAGATAGCGCTCCCGATCCTTGTCTCCCAGGCGCAGGCTGGGCGGCAGCGTCCACACGCCCTTCGGGTGATCCGTGTCGTCCTGCGGATTGGCATTGATCTCGGCGCGTGCATCGAGCTTGAATCCCGCCGCCTGCGCCAGTTCGATCACCAGGGCCTCGGTGACATAGCCCGAGCTCTTCATCTTCTCCAGCGAAGTGCCGGGCCGGGCACGGTGTTCGACCACGCCGAGCACGCCCCCCGGCGCAAGGGCGTCGAAGAAGGCCTTGAACATTTGCTGCTCGAAGCCGCCCTTGAGCCAGTTGTGCACGTTGCGGAAGGTCAGCACCAGGTCCGCGCTGCCGGCCGGCGCCGCCGTCCAGGAATCCGGGATGCCAAGCTCGGTGATGGCCGGCGTACCGTAGCGCGCCGGATCGGCCTGGAACGTCGCGCGCAGCTTCGTCATCAGGTCGATGCGCCACGGCGGCACATCCGGCCCGGTCGTGACAAAGCCGGCAGCGATGTACTGGCCGGATTCGCGCAGATAGGGCGCGAGGATTTCCGCGTACCAGCCCGCGCCGGGCCAGATCTCCACCACCTTGGATTCGGGCTTCAGGCCGAAGAAGCGCAGCGTCTCGGCAGGGTGGCGCCAGGCGTCGCGGGCGCGGTTCTCGGCGTTTCGCTGCGGATCGGCCAGTACCGTCTCGAGGCCCGCGTCCGCGGCAACCCGCGAGGCGATGCCGAGCAGGGCCAGCACGAGGACAAATCGGAACAGGCGCATCGGGAGTCTCCTGAAGGGAAGTCGCATGAGCACGAAGGCGGCATCCTGCCATGCACCGTGATGGCGCGAGGCCGGCCTCGCGCCTGACGCCAAAGCGACCTCCGCCGCCGTGACCGAAATAGCGTTAACAGGCCCTAGGGCATATGGATCGTCGAGGCGTCCGTCGCCCCGGCATCCCGCAGGGGCCCGCTTGAATCCCCCGAGGCCATCTCGGGTTCGTCCAATGGCGGCAGCTCGCGAACCACACGGAAGCCGAAGGCGTCGCCGTACCCGGTCGCCGAATCGGCATCGCGCTTGGCGACGCGCAGCGTACGGGGATGGTTGCCCCAGCCGCCGCCGCGATTCACCCGCTTGCTGCAGTCACCCCCCTGGGTCCAGGCCGACCCGTCGGTGGGCGCACCGGTGTAGTCGTTGTGCCAGCAGTCCTGCACCCACTCCCAGACATTGCCCTGCATGTCGTACACGCCCCAGGGGTTGGGCGGGTAGCTGCCGACCGGCGCGGTGAAGGCATAGCCGTCAAGGCAGTGGACGCTCCAGAACCAGTTGGGCCGCAGGTTGTGCCCCGCGATGTCCAGGAGGTTGGCATTGTCACAGCCCGTGGCGATCGACTCGCCCCAGGGAAAGCTCGTCGTGGTGCCCGCCCGCGCCGCGTACTCCCATTCGGCCTCGGTGGGCAGCCGGTAGCGGTGGCCGGTCTTGCGGCTGAGCCAGGCGACGTACTGCTGCGCGTCGAGCCAGCTGACATTGATGACCGGGTGGAAGCCGCGGCCCCAGCCCAGGTCGTCGGGTCGTCGCTGGCAGAAGCCGTCGGCCCAGCAGGCGTCCCACTCCAGGAAGGTGGTCTCGAAGCGGCCGATGGCGAAGGGACCAACCTGCACTTCGCGGACCGGACGCTCGTAGTTGAGGCCGGTATCACCGAGCTCCCCCATCAGGAAGCGGCCGCCGGGCAGCGTGACCATGTCGGGTGTGTCGACGCAGTCTCGCCACACGTCGTGCGCCGCCCTGGATCCGGCCTTCCCGGTGGGCACGCAGGTCGGGGTCCTGCGGTCCTTCACCGCCGACTTGACCGCCGCGTCGGTGCGCGCCCGATCATGCCTCCTGCTTTTTGCCTTCGCCTTCGCGGGCGGCGCGGCGGCGGCCGCTTCCTCTGCCGCTATCGCATCCGGCGACTGCGCCTGGGCGGTGACGGCGCTGGCGAACAGGAGCAGGCCGATCGCCCAGGGGAACGTGATTCGCGCAGTGGCACCCGGCATCAGGCCCTCCTTCGGATCCGAGCCTCGATCATAAGCGTGGGAAGAGGCGACCATGCCAGGTGGTTCAGGGTTCCGTTCCCCCGCCTTCCACGGGCATGCCGCCGACGCCGCCATGCCGGCCGCTCCCGCCGGGCGGACGGCCGTCCCGCCGCGATGGACGCGTGATCGGAGAGGCAGGTTAAGATCGCCGGCGCGCAGGGACGACCCGGCGCCATCGGCACGCCTACTCCCGGGGACGGCCCCATTCCCGAGCGAGATTCGCCGTCATGTCGAGCTGGATCGTGCTGGCCTTCGCCGGCCTGCTGGAAGTGGTTTTTGCCGTCGCCCTCAAACAGAGCCGCGGCTTTTCCCATCTGCCGATGACCTTGCTGGCGGCACTTGCCATGATCGGCAGCCTCGGCCTGCTCGCGCTGGCGATGCGCGAGATCCCGATCAGCGCGGCCTACGTGGTCTGGACCGGAATCGGTGCCGTCGGCACCGTCCTCGTCGGCATCCTGCTGTTCGGCGAGGCGGCCTCCACCCTGCGCCTGGCCAGCATCGCGCTGATCCTGGCCGGGATGATCGGTCTGAAGTTCGGCTCCTGAGGCCGGGCGCCCGGCGCCGCCAGGAGCCCCGCTGCGGGCATCAGCGCTGGATGTTGCGGCCGTAGAAAACTTCCATGATCTCGTGGTTGACGCGATCGCGGATGCGCTTGGCTTCGCGCGGCGGCAGCTCGGAGACACCTTCGCCGAACAGGTAGGTGTCCAGGTCCAGTTCCTTGAGCCGCATCTTGGTGTGGAAGATGCTCTCCTGGTAGACGTTGACGTCCACCATGTCGTACCGGTCGCGCAGGCTGCGCGAGATGAAGTTCTGGATCGAGTCGATCTGGTGATCGATGAAGTGCTTCATGCCGCGCACGTTGCGGGTGAAGCCGCGCACGCGGTAGTCCATCACCACGATGTCGCTCTCGAAGCTCTTGATCAGGAAGTTCAGCGCCTTGAGCGGCGAGATCTTTCCGCAGGTCGACACGTCGATGTCGGCGCGGAAGGTGCTGATGCCCGAGTCCGGATGCGTCTCCGGGTACGTGTGCACCGTGATGTGGCTCTTGTCCAGGTGCGTGACCACGGACTTCTTCTTGGCCGTGGTCGGCGTCGGCAGGCCGTCGTGGTGTCCTTCCGAGATCAGCATCGTCACGCTCGCGCCCTGCGGATCGTAGTCCTGGCGCGCGACGTTGAGGATGTTGGCGCCGATGATGTCCGCCACCTCGGTCAGGATCGCGGTCAGGCGCTCGGCGTTGTAGGCCTCGTCGATGTACTCGATGTACTCGCGCTTGTGCTCCGTGGTGCGCGCGTAGCAGATGTCGTAGATGTTGAACGACAGCGACTTCGTGAGGTTGTTGAATCCGAGCAGCTTGAGCTTCGGATTACTGGTGGGTTTGGCCAAGCGGGTCTCCCGAGAACGCGCGCGCCCGGCTCTCCGGGCGCCATAAACGCGGATTATGGGGCAGGACGGTGACGTACGTGCGTCCCTGCCTGCGCCGTCACGCGGATGGGCGGATCTCGTGCGAATGGGTGACGTTCACTCCGCCTCGCTTGAGCATGATCGAGGCCGAGCAGTACTTGTCGGCAGACAGCTCCACGGCCCGCTTCACCTGCTTGTCGCTGAGCCCTTCACCGCTGATCACGAACTTGAGATGGATGTCGGTGAAGACCTTGGGCTCGGTGTCCGCCCGCGTGCCCTCGACCTCGACGAAACAGTCCGTCACCGGCTGGCGCGCCTTCTTGAGGATGTGGATCACATCCACTGCCGAGCAGGCCCCCACCGACATCAGCATCAGTTCCATCGGCCGCGCGCCGAGATTGCGCCCGCCGATCTCGGCGGGTCCGTCGATCACCACCGCGTGACTGCTGCCCGTCTCCCCGACGAAAGCGGCGTTCTCCACCCACTTGATCCGCGCCTGCATGGTGCTGTCCCTTGAAGTGCTTGAGGCCCCGACAATTGTGCTACTTTCAGGGAAAACAAGGCGCGCGCCTGCGCGCCCCGGGAGCCGAAGGGGATGTTTCACAAGCCTGCCATCAAGGAGTTCATCGATTTTTCGCGCAAGCGGAGCTTCGGTCCGAAGCACAACATCCTCAACGCTGGCGACGAGCCGCGTTCGCTCTACCTGATCGTCGAGGGCTCGGTCAGCGTGCTGACCAAGGAGGGCGATCGCGAGATGGTCCTGGCCTACCTCAACCCCGGCGAGTTCTTCGGCGAGATGTGCCTGTTCCCCGAGCAGCGCACCCGCACCGCGATCGTGCGCTCGCGCACCCCCATCCTGGTCGCCGAGATGGAACTGGCCACCTTCCGCGATTTCGTGCGCAAGCAGCCGGACATCATGTTCGAGGTCGCAGGACAGCTCGCCGCGCGCCTGCGCGACACCAGCCGCCGCCTGCGCGACCTCGCCTTCCTCGATGTGGCCGGGCGCCTGGCGCATGAACTGCTGGAGCTCTGCCGCAAGCCGGACGCAATGCTCAATCCCAAGGGGATCGTGATCAAGACCAGCCGCCAGGAGCTCGCGCGCATCGTGGGCTGTTCACGCGAGATGGCCGGTCGCGTGCTCAAAAAGCTGGAGGAAGACGGCATCATCGCCAGCCAGGGCCGCTCGATCCTGGTGTTCAATCCGGCCTGAGCCGCGCGCCGCCAGGCGCCGCTGGTCCGGCACCACATCGGCAAGTTTCGAAACCGGTGCCCCCCGACTTCTCGCCGGGGGCTACGGTGCGGACCGCGCCGCGATCCAGGCATCCACGTTCTGCTCGAGCAGGTCCAGCGGTAGCGGACCGCTGCCCAGCACGACGTCATGGAAGGCCCGTACGTCGAACCGCTCGCCGAGCTTCTCCTGCGCCCGCTTGCGCAGTTCGCGAATCTTGAGCTCGCCGATCTTGTAGGCCAGTGCCTGCGCCGGCATGGCGAGGTAGCGATCGACCTCGACGGCCACCTCGTCGGCGGACATCGCCGTATTGGCCAGCGCGTACTCGCGCGCGCGCTTGCGCGTCCAGCCCTTGGCGTGCAGGCCGGTGTCGACCACCAGACGCACGGCGCGCCACATCTCGAAGCTGAGCCGACCGAAGCGCGAGCCGGCGTCCTGGTACAGGCCCAGTTCCTCTCCGAGCGATTCGGCATACAGCCCCCAGCCCTCGACGAAGGCGGTCAGTTCCAGGCCGTGCCGGCGGAAGTCCGGCAGGTCCGCCAGTTCGTTTGCCAGGGCGATCTGCAGATGGTGTCCCGGCACCGCTTCATGCAGGGTCAGCGCCTCCATCTCCCAGCCGGCCCGGGTCTCCGGTTTCCAGGTATTGGCGTAGAAGTAGCCCGCGCGCGCGCCGTCCGCCGACGGCGGGTAGTAATAAGCGGCAGGTGCCGAGGGAGCGGCGAGCTCCGGGATCGCGCGCACGCCGTAGGGCGTGCGCGGCAACTTGCCGAACAGGCGCGGCAGCTCCGGGTCGATGCGCTTGGCGATCGCGCGATACGCGTTCAGCAGGGCAGCCTCGTCGCGATACTGGTAGCGCGGATTCCAGCTCAGCTTCTCCCTGAAACGGGCCATGCTGCCGCTGTGTCCGGCCTGCCGCATCAGACTGCTCATCTCAGCGCGCAGGCGCGACACTTCGGACAGGCCCAGCTCGTGAAGCTGGTCAGGCGCGAGCCGGCTGTCGGTGTGATGCCGTATGAGCCAGGCATAGAACTCGGCGCCGCGCGGCTGGGCCGACAGGCCGATGTCCCGGTCAGGACAGGCGGGGATGTACTCCTTCTCGAGGAATTCGTGCAGCGTGCGCAGCGCCGGCACCGCCGTCTCGAGGATGGCCGACTGCGCGGCCAGCTCGAGCTGGGTTTGCACGTCCTGCGCGATCGTCTCGGGGTACTTCCGGAACGGTGCGTAGAAAGGGCTGTCCTGCGCACGTGTGACCAGCTGCTGCTCGATCTGCGGCAGCACGCGCTCCATGACGATGCGCGGGCGTAGCCGCTTCTCGGCCATGCCGGTGCGCATGAGCGCGATGGTCTGCTCCACCAGCGTGTCGAGACCCTGCAGGCGGGCCAGCCAGTTCTCGTAGTCCCTGACCGTGGCGAACGGGGTGAACTCGATGATCTGCGCCAGCAACTGCACGCCCTCCAACTGGCTCAGCGGCATCAGCTCGGGTTTGAACAGCTCGCCCTGGAGGCGGTCTTCCAGGTGGCGACGGAACAGGTCGTAGTTGAGTTGCTCGGCTGGCGGCAGCCGGTCGCGGCCGATGCGCTCGAGTCGCGAAAGCGCCGCGCGATCCTGCGCGTAATCGGCCTGGATGATCTCGGGACTCAGGTCGTCCCATCGATCGTTGTAGCGGCGATCGCCCAGGTAGGTGGCCAGGATCGGACTGCGTTCGAGACGTCGCTGCCAGGTTTCATCGAACAGCCCGCGCAGTTCGTCGGTGCGCTGCTGCTCGACGGCGGCGGGGTCCAGCGGGCCCGGCAGCGGCGACGTATCGCCGACCGGCGTCGGGTCACCGCAAGCGCAGAGCCCGGCCAGCAACAGCGCCAGGCCCAGCGCTCGCAGGCGGCGCACGCCGCTTCGGGTACCGGACACCATGCTCAGCGCCTGCGAAGGAACCGGACGCCGTGGCGAGGGCGCGTGCAGCGGGCGGGGACGTTCTTCAAGGACTCTCATTCCAGATTCAGCTTCTTCACCTTGTAGCGCAGCTGCCGGAACGTCAGGCCCAGCAGGGCCGCAGCCTTGGTCTTGTTGTAGCGGGTCTTTTCCAGTGCGTCCTGGATCGCCCGGCGTTCGAGTTCCTCGACGCGATCGTCGAGACCGGCGGTGGAGACGGTCCCCGCCGGGTGCGTTGCCGCATTCGCCGGGCGCGTCGAGGGCTCGGCGCCGTGGTCCTCGAAGCCGGTCATCGCCACGCGCAGCTGCAGATCCTCGGCCGTGATCGCGGCGCCGTCGGACAGGGTCAGGGCACGCTCGAGGATGTTCTCCAATTCGCGGACGTTGCCCGGGAATTCGTAGCTGAGCAGCAGCCGCT
>CAMLNE010000085.1 GCA_946481265.1 uncultured Panacagrimonas sp.
GCCGCTGGTGCTGGTCAGCGGCCTGGCCGACGACCACACTTCGTGGGGCGGGGTGCTGCCGCAGCTGGAGCGGGACTACCACTGCATCAGCTTCGACAACCGCGGGATCGGCCACAGCCCGATCAGCGAGGGCCCGTACACGATCGCGGGACTTGCGCAGGATGCGCAGGCGATCGTGGCGGCCCTTGGCCTCGAGCGCGTGACGGCGGTCGGTTCCTCGATGGGCGGCGCCATCTGCCAGGAATGGGCGCTGGCCGAGCCGGCGACCGTGACGCGCCTGGTGCTGTCGAACACCTACGCGCGATGCGATCCCTGGCTGGACCTGGTGCTCGATCACTGGATCGGGCTGGCGCGGCGACGCGCGGAGTCGGACATCCTGCAGCTGCTGCGCTACTTCTGCTTCTCGCCGGACTACGTCGCCGCCAATCCCGAGGTGATCCGGAGCTTCATGGATGCACCGGTCCCGGATCTCGACGGCTTCGTGGCGCAGGCGCAGGCCTGTCGCGGGCACGACGCCGAGGCCCGGCTCGCGCGGCTCGAGGCGCCAACGCTGCTGATCGGCGGATCCGAGGACATCCTGACCCGGCCGGAGATGACCCGGCGCATCGCCGCCGGCATGCCGCGCGCGCAGGTGGAATGGCTCAAGACCGGGCACATGACGTTCTGGGAACAGCCCGAGGCCTGGGCACAGCGGGTCCTCACCTTCCTCGGCGCCACCGGCCCGGCGTAGTGGCCTACCGCGCCCGGGTCGGCGTTCGCGGCTATCGCTTCGGCAGCCTGCGCGAGCTGCTGGCCAAGGCCTCGCCCGAGCGCTCCGGCGACCAGCTGGCGGGCATCGCCAGCGCCAGCGCCGAGGAGCGCATGGCCGCGCGCCTGGCCCTGGCGGAGACGCCGCTGACGCGGTTCCTGGACGAATTGCTGATCCCCGCGCAAACCGACGAGGTCACCCGCCTGATCTGCGATCGCTTCGATCGCGATGCCTTCGCGCCGGTGAGCAGCCTGAGCGTCGGCGCCCTGCGCGACTGGCTGCTGTCCGATGCGGTCGACGGCGCCGTGCTCGCGGCGCTCGCGCCGGGCCTGATGCCCGAGATGCTCGCCGCGGTCAGCAAGCTGATGCGCAACCAGGACCTGGTGCTGGCCGCGCGCAAGGTGCGCGTGGTGACGCGCTTTCGCAACACGCTGGGCGGCGCGGGCAGGCTCGCGGTGCGCCTGCAGCCGAACCATCCGACCGACGACGCGCGCGGCATCGCGGCCTCCATCCTCGACGGCCTGCTGCTCGGCTGCGGCGACGCCTGCATCGGCATCAACCCGGTCAGCGACGAACCGGCGCGGCTCGCCGACCTGTGGAGGATGCTCGACGAGCTGATCCGCCGCCTCGCCATTCCCACGCAGTCCTGCGTGCTCGCGCACGTCACCCGGCAGATCGCGGCGATCGAGGCGGGCCTGCCGCTGGACCTGGTATTCCAGTCGATCGGCGGCACGCAGGCGCTCAACACGAGTTTCGGCATCGACCTTGCGCTGTTGCGCGAGGCGCATGACGCCGGCCGATCGCTGCGGCGCGGGACGCTCGGCAACAACCTGATGTACTTCGAGACCGGGCAGGGCAGCGCGCTGTCCGCCGGGGCGCATCACGATGTCGACCAGCAGACGCTGGAAGCCCGCGCCTACGCGGTGGCGCGCGAGTTCGACCCGCTGCTGGTCAACAGCGTAGTGGGCTTCATCGGTCCGGAATACATCTATGACGGCAAGCAGATCCTGCGCGCGGCGCTGGAGGATCACTTCTGCGGCAAGCTGCTCGGCCTGCCGATGGGGGTGGACGTCTGCTACACCAACCACGCCGAGGCCGACCAGGACGACATGGACAACCTGCTCACCGTGCTCGGCGCCGCCGGCGTGAACTACGTCATGGGCGTGCCCGGCGCCGATGACGTGATGCTCAACTACCAGTCCACCAGCTTCCACGACGCGCTCTACCTGCGTCGCGCCCTGGACCTGCGGCCGGCGCCCGAATTCGCGGCCTGGCTGCAGGCCCAGGGGATCGCCGATGCCAGCGGCACGCCGATCGGCGACGGACGCATCGCCGCGCTGCCGGACCTGCGGGCCTTCGTCGAGGCGCGCGCAGCGTGAAGACGCCGCTGCCCGCGGTGCCTCCGGCGGCCGGTGCCGTGACCGAGGCCTCGGCGGCCTGGTCCGAGCTGTCCGCGCTGACGCCGGCAAGGATCGCGCTGGGCCGCAGCGGCGTGAGCCTGCCGACGCGCGAGGTGCTGTCCTTCGGGCTGGCGCACGCCAGGGCGCGCGACGCCGTGCACGCGATGCTCGACGTGCCGCGGCTGCTGGCGGCGCTGCGTGGCGAGGGCTGGGAAGCGCTCGATGTGCGCAGTCGCGCGGACACGCGCAGCGCCTACCTCGCGCGGCCCGACTGGGGCCGCCGGCTGGACACGGATTCCGCCGGCCGGCTCGCGGCGCACGATCCCGGCACGGATGGATGCGACGTCGTCCTGGTGCTCGGCGACGGCCTGTCGGCGCTGGCGGTGGAGGCGCACGCGCTGCCCCTGCTGCGCCACCTGCGGCCGGCCCTGGCGGATCTGCGCGTGGCACCGCTGGTGGTCGCCACGCAGGCGCGGGTTGCCCTCGCCGACGAGGTCGGCGCGCTGCTGCGTGCGCGCCTGGCGATCTGCCTGATCGGCGAGCGGCCGGGACTGTCGGCGCCGGACAGCCTGGGCATCTACCTGACGGCGGCGCCGCGCATCGGGCGCAACGACGCGCAGCGCGAGTGCATCTCGAACATCCACGCGGCAGGGCTCGGCTACCAGGCCGCCGCGGCGCAGCTGGCGACGCGGATGCGTGCGGCCCTGGCCAGCGGCAGCAGCGGCGTGGCGCGCGAGGCGAACCGCGACGCGCTGGGTTTTCCTCCGGGGCGGGATGCGCCGCAGGGGGACCGCCAGGATTGAAGGCGTGCCGACGCGCATCCATGCTGGTCCAGACACCCCTATCCGGCCGAGGACGACCATGTCGAATTCACGTTTGGAAGATGAACTCGCGATCACGCGCACGATCCAGCTGGTGGCGCGTGCCTACGACCACAAGCGCCACCGCGAACTGCTGCCCAAGGTTTTCGAGGAAAACGCCAAGCAGCACTATTTCCTGCTCGGCCAGTTCGTCGAGTTCTCATTGCCCGGCGGCGTCGAGGTGGCCAAGGGCTATCACGATCTCTGCTATGCCACGCAACATCTGGTGTCGCCGCCGGTGATCGAATTCGAGGGCGAGGACCGCGCGCGCACGACCAGCACGGTGCACGCGGTTCACGTGCAGATCCTGCAGGACGGCACGCGCGCGAACTGGATCCTGGGCGGCTACTACCACGACGTGCTGGTGCGTCACCCGCAGGGCTGGCGCATCCACGAGCGCATCGCCCGCGGCACCTATGAGGAGGGCCGCTTCCACCCGGACGCACGTCGCTTCCCGACGCTGGCCGACTACGATCGCGTGCTGTAGCGATCGACTGCGGCAGGCGATCGCGCCTGCTCCTGGCTGGCCTGCGCGGCCAGGGCTGTACGCGCAAGGCCTGCGCTGGCGGGCCTGCAAGGCGCTCGCACGCGCCCCGGTCCACGCGCGAAGCGAGGCGCGCCGCGCTCGCCTATGAATTGCGCAGGTCGAGTACCGGGGCGGATGGAGGGCCGCTGAGCATGTGGGTGAGCACATGGGTCAGGGTGCTCACGTCGTTGTCGAAACCGCCATGGGTGGGCGACTCGGTTTTCAGGGCCCGCCCGTCGGCGCCGGCCCGCGTGACGATCGGGTTGTCGTACAGGATCAGGCGCGGATGCCGGCCCGCCGCATCCAGCGGCCACTCGGCCTGCAGGCGATTGAGCGTGTCGAGCGTCGCGGCCAGGCCGTTCCATTGGCCGTTCAGGTGCGGATCGAAGCTGCGCGCCATGCCCAGCAGCGGCGTGCGCCGGTCCGGTTCCAGGGCGTTGGCAACCAGGAACAGCAGCGACTTGCCGTAGGCCGCGGTGACGGTGTCCGCCAGTTCGGCGCGATCGCTGAGCAGGTGCAGGTGCAGGCGGTCGAACCAGTGATCGTAGTGCTCGTTGGCAAAGGCCACGGTGCAGGCGGGTGCGTACAGGTGGATGCTCGCCGGCTGCACATCCGGCCGGCCGCCGATGCGCTTGAGGAAATGGCCAAGCAGGATCGAGCCGGCCGAGTGCCCGACCAGGTGCAGTTCCAGCCGGGTCGGACAGAGCTTGACCAGGTCGTCCAGCGCCCCGGCCAGCAGGTCCAGGCCGTGGCGTTCCTGCGCGGCGCGCTGCGCGTTCTCCTTCATCTCGCTCCACAGCGCGCGCACCGGCCCGCGCGCGATGCCTTCCACCGCCGCGTCGCGCGCCTCGCGCAGCTTGTCGGCCAGGCCGCCGCCGGCGCGCGCCTCGCCGTCGCGGGCGAGCCGGTTCCAGCCGTCCTCCAGGATGTTGCGGTGGGTCTCGATGCCGCCGGTCTTCCAGCCCAGGAACAGCGGGTAGAGGCCGTTGCCGAGGAAGCAGGGCGCCATGGTCGCGGTCTTGCGCAGCGCATCCTCCACGCGGGTCAGACCGCCATGCGCGTAGATCACCAGCCGCCAGGGCTGGCCGGCCGGCGTGTTGCGGCGGAACCACTCGGCCGGAAGATTGCCGGCCTGGCTGCCGAGCGTGCGTCGGCGTTCGTCGTCGCCGTAGAAACTGTCGACGCGGCCGTCGTTGCCCATCTCCACCGTATAGCGCCGCGCATCGAAGGCGCCGGCACCGGAGGTCGCACCCAGCGAGGTTCCACCGCGGACGCGCAGGTTGACCTCGCGTGACAGCACGCCCGGCACGCCCAGCGCCAGCACCCAGGCGTCCATCGCGTTGGACAGCCAGTCGGCGTAGCGCATGCGCACGAAGCCACCGGCGCCCCAGCCCGCGCCCCAGGAGTTCTGCAGGATGAAGCCCTCGCGGTCGAAGCCCACCAGGGCGAAGGCATGCGCACCGCCATCGGCGGCGGACGGCCATTCCAGCGTGGGCAGCCGTGCCAGGCGAAACTGCGGACCGACGCGCCGTGCCGGCACACCGTGCCAGCCATCGTGCGTGCGGGCGGACGCGAACACCGCGCCGGCCTCGACGATCGCGGCCTGCACGTCGGCGATGACCTTGGGGTCGATGCGGTAGTAGACGCCCAGCGTGATCTCGCGCGCGTGCTCGTTCCAGTCGGACACCGGCTGCGTCGGGCGCTCGGGGTCGTAGGGCCAGTGCGTCTCGCGGCATACGCCGTTCTGGTGGAAGCCGCGGATCGCGCCGCGGCAGGAGGAGCCGTCGTAGTCCTCGCCCTCGTACTCGTCGTAGCGCCGCGCCATCTCGTAGAGCATGCGCGGGCTGACCGATTCGAAGCTGCGTGCCGGCGCGCCGCTCATGGCCCAACGCTGGAAATTCACCACGCAGGCCAGGCCGAATCCGGTGCACGAGCCTTCGCGCCCCTGGTCCAGAACCAGCCTGGCGCGCTTGACGTAATGCTCGAGGTGACGGGCGAGCACGGGTGCCGGCGGGTATTCGGCGGGCAGCGGGCTCACGCGCGGCTGGTAGGCGCGATCGCGCAGGTCCAGCGGATCGGGCTTGGCGTCGAGCCGTCGCCGCGTCGTCGGCGCAGCCGTGGCTCGCGATGCGGCGGCTGGCGGTGCAGCGGGCCTGGCGCGGCGCGAGGCGGTGCGGGACGTGCTGGCCGTGGCGGCCGCGTCCAGCGCGGCCAGGCCAAGTTGGTAGGCCTCGGTATAGCGATCCAGGCCGTGACTGCCGCCGTTGACCAGCCGGCGCGCGCTGCGCAGGTCGGGCGGCGTTTTGCGCAGTGCGGCCAGCGTCGGGTCGGCCCTGGCCGCGACGAAGCCCGCGAGCAGGCAGGCCGCCACCTCCGGCTGGTTGGCCAGCTCGAAGCGCTCCAGCAGGTCCACGCCCAGCGCCTCGCCGTAGCGCGCGTAGTTGTCGCGACCGGTGAGCTGGATGAAGCCGCGCCCACGGAAATGTTCGGCGTCGGCCAGGCTGCGGTTGCCCAGGCGCTTGCCGAGCCGGGTGAAGTACAGGTTGAACGCCGGCTCGCCGGGCTCGGTGTTGTATTTCGAACGGGCCTCGGAGATCGGGATGAAGCCCTCGGTCTCGGCGCGGACGGTGGCCAGGGCGGACAGCACGATCTCGCGCGGCAGCCTGCCGCGATTCGCTCCCGGCGATACCGCGCGCAGCGCTGCCAGCACATAGGGCAGGTAGCGTTCGATGTTGGAGCGGCGCGTGTGGGGAAACATCCGCTGCACGACGCCGATGCCCAGGCCCTCGGGCAGGCTCGCCCAGTTGCGGTCCAGCCGCAGCATCGAGAGCGTGAGCGGACCGATCAGGCCATCGGCGACCAGGCCATCGCGCGACTGCAGCTCGCGGATCGCCGCGACGCAGGGCGCGGTGTAGCCCGGTGCCGGATCGCTGCAGCCGGGAAACCGTGCGAGGTCGGCGCCGAGCGCGCGCCGGATCGCGGCCTTGACGGACTTCAGCGCCTCGCTGGCCGGCGCACCGGGCACGATGATGATGGCCAAGGTTCTCTCCCTTCCGTTGGCGGTGTGGAGCGAAGACTCCGCCGCGGCAGGTCGGTGGTCAACGGTTCTTCGCGCCGCAACGCACGGGAGGGGGCAGGGACGCCGGTGGCGTGCGGCGGTGCGGCCAGCAACGCCGGCAACGCCCGGGCGGCTGCGCGCCTTGCGCAGCCTGCGCCGGTATCAGGGGATGAGCTTGCCCACCCGCTTGATGCGCGCGCCCAGGGCGGAGAGCTTGCCCTCGATGTTCTCGTAGCCGCGATCCATGTGGTAGATGCGGTCGATGAAGGTCTCGCCGTCGGCGGCCAGGGCGGCGATCACCAGGCTGGCCGAGGCGCGCAGGTCGGTGGCCATGATCGGCGCGGCGATCAGGCGCTCCTTGCCGATGATGATGGCCGTGTTGCCCTCGATGCGGATGTCGGCACCCAGGCGCATCAGCTCCTGGGCATGCATGAAGCGGTTCTCGAAGATGGTCTCGCGGATGGTGCCGGTGCCCTCGGCCAGGCAGTTCATTGCCATCAGCTGCGCCTGCATGTCGGTGGGAAAGCCCGGATGCGGCATGGTGTGGATGTTCACCGCCTTCGGCCGCTGCCCCTGCATGTCCACCTCGACGAAGTCGGTGCCGGTGGACACCTTGGCGCCGGCCTGCTGCAGCTTGACCAGCACCGCGTCGAGCATGGAGGGATCGGTCCGGTTGACCCTTACCTTGCCGCGGGTGGCGGCGCCCGCGACCAGGTAGGTGCCGGTCTCGATGCGGTCGGCGATCACCGCGTGGTGCGCGGCGTGCAGGTCCTTGACGCCACGGATGCGGATGGTGGTGTTGCCGGCGCCATCGATCTGCGCGCCCATCGCACGCAGGCAGCGCGCCAGGTCGACGACCTCGGGTTCGCGCGCGGCGTTCTCCAGCACGGTGTCGCCGTCGGCCAGCACCGCGGCCATCATCAGGTTCTCGGTGCCGGTGACGGTCACCGTGTCGAACACGATGTGCGCACCCTTCAGGCGGCTGGCACGGGCGTGGATGAAGCCGCCCTCCAGCGCGATCTCCGCACCCATCGCCTCCAGTCCCATCAGGTGCAGGTTCACCGGCCGCGCGCCGATGGCGCAGCCGCCGGGCAGGGATACGTGCGCCTCGCCGCGCCGGGCCAGCAGCGGCCCCAGCACCAGGATCGAGGCGCGCATCGTCCTGACCAGCTCGTAGGGGGCCACGCAGGTGGTGATGGGACTGGCGTCGATCACCCACTCGTGCTCCGCGGGATGCTGCACGTCGACACCCATCTGCGCGAGCAGCTTCTTGGTGGTGCCGATGTCCCACAGTCCGGGCACGTTGCTGACGTGCAGCGGCTCGTTGCTGAGCAGCGCCGCGCAGAGGATCGGCAGCGCCGCGTTCTTGGCGCCGGAGGCGTCGATCTCGCCCTTGAGCGGGCCGTTGCCCTCGATGATGAACTTGTCCATGAATCCCTGGTGGTCCGGCCGTTCCGCGAGGCGCCGAAGGGTGACATCGGTCGGTGCCGCCCCGGCTCAGGGGCGGTGCAATTGGCGCGCGATCAGGCAGCGCGCGTGGTCAGTCTCAGCGCGTGGATCTCGCGGCCCATCTTCTCGCCGAGGGTGGCGTAGACCATGCGGTGCTGCGCCACCGGGGTCTTGCCGGCGAAGTCGGCGCAGACGATCTCGGCCTCGAAATGTTGTCCGTCATCGCCCTGCACCTGGACCTGTGCGCCCGGCAGGCCGGCCTGGATCAGGGCCTGGATTTCGTCCTTGGTCATCTGGTCTTCCCGCAAAGAGCGCGATTGTAGCCCGCGGCCCCGATCGGCAAGGGCGCCGCGCGCAGCCCGGTGCTCCTCTTCATTGTCGCAGCCGGTAGCCGCGATGCAGCAGCAGCAGGCAGATCGCCGAGACCAGCAGGAAGAACCCGGCGGACCAGCCCAGGCTGACCGCCGCGGGCACGTCCGCGCGGCCGAAGAAGCCGTAGCGGAAGCCGTCGATCATGTAGAAGAAGGGGTTGAAGTGCGACACGCTGTACCAGAGCGCCGGCAGCGAATGCACCGAATAGAAAACGCCCGACAAAAAGGACAGCGGCGTGATGAAGAAATTGGTGAAGGTCGCGATGTGGTCGAACTTCTGCGCCAGGATCGCCGCGATCATGCCCAGCACCGCCAGGCTGCCGCCGGCCAGCAGGAAGTGCGCCAGCAGCACCAGCGGAGCCTCGAACGGCAGGTTCACGAAGGGCGCGGTCACGGCAAGCATCGCGATGGCCACCAGCGTGACGCGGAACAGCGCCGCCAGGACGTAGGCGCCGAACCATTCGATGGCTCCCAGCGGCGACATCAGCAGGAAGACGATGTTGCCCATGACCTTGCTCTGGATCAGCGAGGAACTGGTGTTGGCGAAGGCGTTCTGGATCACGCTCATCATGATCAGGCCCGGCAGCAGGAACTGCGTGTAGCTCACGCCCTCGTAGGCCGAGGCGCGCGAACCCAGCGCCTGCGCGAACACCAGCAGGTAGAGCAGGGCGGTGACCACCGGCGCACTCACGGTCTGCGCCAGGACCGACCAGAAGCGCATGACCTCCTTCTTCAGGAGCGTGGTGAAACCCAGGGTTTTGCTTGGCATCGGTGGGATCAGGGGTCACAGCCAGTACTTGATGGCGGCCGCACCGGTCTCCTTGACGCGGTCGAGCCAGGGGCGCTTCTTCCACTCCGCGAGCGTGATCTGCGTCGACTGCTGCAGGTCCTGCTCGAAGAGCTTTTCCATCTGCGCGGCGAAGGCACGCCCGATGACGATGGCATTGGCCTCGTCGTTGTGGATGAAGCTGCGGAAATCCAGGTTGCTCGAGCCCACCGTGGACCACACGCCGTCGACCACCGCGGTCTTGGCGTGGATCATCACCGGGTCGTATTCGAACAGCTTCACGCCCGCCTTGAGCAGGCGGGTGTAATAGTGCCGGGCGGCCAGCGGCAGCAGGCCGACGTCGGAGCGGGCCGGCACCACCAGGCGCACGTCGACGCCGCGCCCGGCCGCATCGCCGAGCAGTTCCACGAAGTCGTCGCCCGGCGCGAAGTAGGCCTGCGTGATCCACACCCGGCTCCGCGCTTCGCTGATCGCGCCGATGTAGGTCGAATAGATGGTGTTCACGCGCGCGCTCTTGTTCAGCAGCGTGCGGACGATCTCGTCGGGGATCCCGAGCACCGCGCCGAGGAAGTCGGTGCCCTCGCTGGTGACCACGCGCACCAGGTTGTCGCCGCGCGCCGGTGTCGGCGGCCAGTACTCCGGCCCGCTCTCGATCCGCTTGCCGCCGGTGCGCTCCCAGTTGCGCACGAATACGCGCTGGAACTCGGCCACGGCCGGACCTTCGACGCGGATGTGGGTATCGCGCCATCCCAGCTGGTGGCGACCGCGCGAGCCCTTGCTGCCCTTGCTGCCCTTGCCGAAGCTGCTGCCGGCCGAGGCGCCACCCGACGAGCTCCGGCCCGAGGAGCTGCTGCCCGAGGAGCCGCTGCTGCCGGCGGAGCCCGGTGAGCTCTCGGCGTACTCGTCCATGATGTTGACACCGCCGGTGAAGGCGACACGGCCGTCGACCACCAGCAGCTTGCGATGGCTGCGCCGGTTCACCCGCCAGATCCTGGGCTCCTCGAGCGGGTTGACGCTGTTGACCTCGACGATCTCGACACCATGGCTGCGCAGGTCGGCCACGTAGTCGGGCCCCATGCCGAGAGCCCCGACCCCGTCGAACAGCAGCCGTATCTTGACGCCGGCGTCGGCGCGCGCCGACAGGGCGGCAGCGTACTGCTGGCCCAGTTTCTCATCGGTCAGGATGAAGACCTCGAGATGGACATGGTGCTGCGCCTCGGCGATCGCCGCGAGCTGCGCCGCATGGGTGGCCGGGCCATCGACCAGCAGGTCCACCGCGTTGCCGGACAACACCGGCCGACGTGTCAGCGCTGTCTCCAGCGCACCGACGCGGCGCACGAAGGCGAGCGCCTGCGGATCGTCGCCGACCGCCGCTCGCAGCGCCTCCTCCGCCGAGGGCAGCTCGCAGTCGGGCGAGGCGGTCTGGATCCATTGCGTGCCGTCGGTGGGCAGGCTGTCCAGCGAGGGCAGTCCGGCGCAGCCCGCGAGCAGGCTGAGGACACCGGCCAGCAGCGCGACCGCGCCCCGGCTAGCCGGTGAGTTCGACAAAGATGTCCTCCAGGTCGGGCTCGCGCGTGTGCACGTCGTCGATCGCGATGCCGGCCTGGCGCAGTTTCTCGAACACGCTGCCGATCGGGTGGCGGGCGGTCTCCAGCTTGAGCTCGATCTGGCCGGCCTTCTGGCTGGTGACCAGTTCCAGCATGTCCTCGGGCAGCGTGTCGCCCTCCGCCAGCTTGATGCGCAGGAAGCGGAAGGGGTGGCGCGCCAGCAGTTGCGCGGTGGTTTCCAGGGCGCGCACCTCGCCGTGGTCGATGATGGCGATGCGCTCGCACATCTCCTGGGCCTCCTCCAGGTAGTGCGTGGTCAGCACCACGGTCGTGCCCTGCGCGTGCAGATCGCGCATGAACGCCCACAGCGTCCGGCGCAGATCCACGTCCACGCCCGCGGTCGGTTCGTCGAGGATCACCAGTGGCGGGCGGTGCACCAGCGCCTGGGCGATCAGGACGCGCCGCTTCATGCCGCCGGAAAGCGCGCGCATCGAGGTGTCGCGCTTGTCGTCGAGTTCGAGGCGCTCGAGCATCTCGTCGATCCAGGGCCAGACCTCGCGGCCACAGCCGTAATAGCCGGCCTGGATGCGCAGCATGTCCACGACCTTGAAGAAGGGGTCGAAGACCAGTTCCTGCGGCACCACGCCGAGCATGCGGCGGGCCTGTCGGAAGTCCTTGAGGGTGTCGTGCCCCAGCACGCGCACGACGCCGCGATCCTGGCGCACCAGGCCCGCGATGATGTTGATCAGGGTGGACTTGCCGGCGCCGTTGGGGCCGAGCAGACCGAAGAACTCGCCACGGCGGATCGAGAAGCTGAGGCCCCTGAGGGCGGGCACCTTGCCGTAGGACTTGGCAACGCCGTCGATCAGCAGCGCTTCCGGGGCAGTGGGGTTCATGGGCGGCGGATTATACGGAGCCGTTTGCATGGAGCCTTGGGTATGGAATGGTCGGTGGCATCCGGCCACCGCAGGGCATGGCACGGCGGTCGGCGGGTGTCCTGCGTACCATCGTGGCATGAGTATCGCCCTGCTCTGGTTCCGCCGCGACCTGCGCCTGCTCGACAACCCGGCCCTGACCGCGGCACTGGCCCGGCACGAGCGGGTCGTGCCGGTCTACGTGCACGACCCGGACGCCGAGGCGCCATGGGCGCCGGGTGGCGCGAGCCGCTGGTGGCTGCACCATGCGCTGTGCGCCCTCGACATCAGCCTGCGCGAGCGCGGCGCCGCGCTGGTGCTGCGCCAGGGCCCGGCGCTGGCGCAGCTGCGTGCGCTGGTCGCGGAAACCGGCGCCGAGGCGGTGTACTGGAACCGGCTCTACGATCCCGGCTTCGTCGAGCGCGACCGGCACGTCAAGGACGCGCTGCACGCCGACGGCCGCATCGCGGAAAGCTTCAACGGCGCGCTGCTGGTCGAACCCTGGACGGTGAAGAGCAGCGGCGGCGAGCCATACAAGGTGTTCACGCCGTTCTGGCGCAATGCCCAGGTCCGCCTGCACGAACAGCTCGCCGCGGGACGCGCGCCGCTGCCGGCACCGGAGGCGGTGCCGATGCCGGACCCGGCGCCGGCCTCGCGTCCGCTGGCGGAACTCGGGCTGTTGCCGCACATCGCCTGGGATGCGGAGTTCCACCGGACCTGGGTGCCGGGCGAGACGGGCGCCCTGGCACGCCTCGACGACTTCGCCGGCTCGGCGCTGGCGCACTACCGCAACGCGCGCGACTTTCCCGGCGAGGAGGCGACCTCGCGCCTGTCGCCGGCGCTGCATTTCGGCGAGATCTCGCCACTGCAGGTGGTGGCCCGGGTGCAGGCGACACCGCCGGAATGGCAGGCCGGCATCGAAGGGTTCATGCGCGAGCTGGGCTGGCGCGAGTTCGCCCACCACCTGCTGTTCCACTTTCCGCGCACGCCGGACGTGCCGCTGAACGAGAAGTTCGCCGCCATGCCCTGGCGACCGCTGCGCGAGCACGCCGCCGACCTGATCGCCTGGCAGCGCGGGCGCACCGGGGTGCCGATCGTCGATGCCGGCATGCGCCAACTCTGGCAGACCGGCTGGATGCACAACCGCGTGCGCATGATCGTCGCCAGCTTCCTGGCCAAGAATCTGCTCATCCCCTGGATCGAGGGCGCACGCTGGTTCTGGGACACCCTGGT